>NZ_JADRGN010000034.1:0-22924 GCF_018206105.1 Porphyromonas levii | reverse complement strand
TTAGTTTTTATTTACTGGTCTGTAGGTAGCTTTGCTGGAGGTTTAGACCTTTCTCAATCAGTTCGGACTGTAGCGCTTTGCTTTGTGTCTCTTGGATGCGTGAGATATACTCTGCTTCAAGCTTTTGGAACTGTTGAACTAAGCCTTTGCCATCGTTTCGGACGACTAATGGCATGTATAGGTAGCGCTCTTGCTCTACAGTGCGGAGGGGATAGAGCTGTAGTTTGAGCGCCTTGGCATTGGTGGCAATTGTGGCGTTGTCATTGGGTGTCTGTAGAGCCATAGGGACTTCAGTATCTGTCCATATTGGTACAAGAGGAGAGAGGAAAGGGTTCCCCACCTGTACCCAAGAGGTCGTGAGGAATGGGTCTTCCCCCTTCTGGACCCCTTCGACTAGTATCATTGAGCTGGTGCCGAAGCGGCAGATAAGATCGTCGGAGTCAATGTAGCGAACCTCCTCTTGCTCAGCCTGTGCTCTGAAGTCGGTCTCTAGCTGACTATTGTACATGGAGCGGCTGAAGTCGCTACCGATTAGCTGAACCGAGAAGTCCCCTGGCTGTACCTGACTAAATAGGTGGCTTGCTGTGCGGAAACGCACATAGCCGTAACCCTTGTCGGGTGTGCCAGTGAGTGAGTAGTTGGTGCGGAGTACATACCCTTCCGCTGCTTCGTTGGCGTCGAACTTCGTCCAAGACTCGTTGTTCACCTCGTAGAATGCGGCTCCACCTTCAGCGTCGATGACGCCAAAGTGTGCTGCAAGTCCCATAGGTCGTGGTAGGGTATTGAGTATCTGCTCGAAGTCGGAGAGTGTGCGGCACTCAGCAAGAGCCTTTTTCATAATCACCCCCTCTTGGTTTTCTAGTTCGCCTTTGTAGCCTACATTGACATTGAAAGAGGCGCTATTCATTATCGCAAAGCCGTGGCTATTGTGTCCACCCCATACGGATAGCCCAAGGGTATCAGAGTCATTGACGAGTCCCACGTAGTATCCTAGTGGGCTCTCGAAACGGCGCATATGATTGTCGTACTCCTCGGTATCTCGGAGTTTCCAAATCATAGGGCGACCATTATTGGTTGCCCGCCCTGATATTACAGCTGTAGTACACGCAATGGCGTTTGCACCCATCAGTAGGAGTAGTGCAAAGAACAGTAGTTTTGCCTTTTTCATGATTATGGTCTTTGATTATTTGGTTAGTAGTTCGCCGATAACGTAATTGCTGCCACCTACAAATAGTTTGGCTGCTCCTAGCTCTTTAGCTCGGGTGAGCGCCACCTGGTAAGCCTCGAGCACATCGCTGACCACTTCGCTACGGCGGATACCGACTTCGTGAGCTAGGGCTTGGAGCTCTGTAGCTGGGAGTGCTCTTTGGTTGTTGGCTTGGCAGAATATATAGTAAGCATCATGGGGAAAGCACGTCACGACATGGCGAACGTCCTTATCGCCTGCCATGCCAATCATCATTACCAGTCCGCCATGGCTTTGCCAATCCTCAAGCGTGGTAGAGAGGTATGCCCATGCATCGGGGTTGTGTCCGGTGTCGATAACTACCGTAGGAGTTCCAGACTGGAGTACCTCTAGCCTCCCACGGAGTCCGTAGTGCGGGAGTTTCTCTAGTCCTTTCTGTAGCGCATCGTGTGTAATGTTGTACCCCTTGTCTTTCAGTATTAATAGGGTTTGGAGTACGCCTCCAAAGTTCTCTATCTGGTAGCTGCCCATGAGCGGAAGGTGTAGGGTGCCGAAGTGATGGGTCACCACTTTGTACCCATCAGGCACTTGCGTGTACATGAGGATTTCTTCCGCTTTATCTGCCATCGTGAGAGGGGAGCCCATCTCTGCGGCACGAGCTTTTACTACTTCGGTAACTTCGGCTACGCTACTTCGGCTGAGTACGGTGGGGCTATTGGGTTTGATGATGCCAGCTTTCTCACCAGCGATAGCTGTAAGTGTGCCACCAAGAAATTGTGCATGGTCGTTGCTCACATTGGTAATCACGCTCACGAGGGGGGTAATCACATTGGTGCTATCGAGCCTGCCCCCCATGCCCACTTCTATTACTGCTATATCCACCTGCTCCTCTACGAAGTAGGCAAAAGCGAGCGCTGTAGTCAGCTCGAAGAAGGAAGGGGCGAGGTCCTTGGGCATCTTTGCCCTTATCTCCTTTACAAACCGGACGACATAGGCTTCGCTCACCATCTCGCCATTGATGCGTATGCGCTCACGGAAGTCTACTAAGTGGGGCGAGGTGAATAACCCTACTTTGAGTCCGCTCTCAGCGAGTGTGGCAGCAAGCATTGTACTAGTGGAGCCTTTGCCATTGGAGCCTGCTATGTGTAGCGTGGTCAGCTGTTTCTGTGGCGAACCACATAGAGCAAGAAGTGCTTCTACCCGCTCTAGCCCTGGTTTGTATCCCGATGCTCCCTCTTTCTCAAACTGTGGTAGTTGAGAGAATAAATATTCTGTTGTCTCTTGGTATGTCATTGAATTGTATTTTATTCTAGTCCTCAAATATAGCAATTATTATAATACGCAATTCTTCTACCGTGAGGCACCAATGCAGATGGGGCGTAACCACTCGTGTGTGATTGCGCCCCATTTATAATAGGTGTCTTAGTCCTTACGACGGCTTAGCGAGCTACGATGGTTACAATCATAGACATTTGGTCGTCGATAACGTTGTCTTTGAGGTCCTTGAAGATATTCTTCGATCCGTAGTTGACACCCCACTGTATGCGATCCAAGCGGATGGTGTCGCTCACTGCGGTAAAGGTGCCAGCACCCTCAGTTACCTGAGCCTCGAAACTGATGCTATTGGTGGTCTCCTTCATGGTGTGGTTGCCGGTAATCTTATTGTGTTCACTGTCGGCGATACGCTCGGCAGATACGATCTCGAAGGTAGAGACTGGGTATTTTGCTCCGTCTAATTAGTAGAGGTCAAGCATCATCTTGATCTCATTGTCGAATAGGGGCACCTCTACTTCGTGGTAACGAGAGAAGGAGGGGCTAAGGATGACAAGATACATCTTGCTCACCTCTATGCCGTAGTTGCGCTTCAGTATGGCTCGATACAAGTTCTGCTGAAGTACGGCATGGATAAACGGAGTATCGTCGAGATGCGCTAGTACACCATGCCCTTTCTGTCGGAAGTTACTGCGATTGGGGAGGAACTGGTCGCCCTGTTCGCGCCCCATACGACGGCTGCGCTTCCAATCGTATATAGCAAATGTGCCGTCGGGTAGCTTTACCAAGAGGTCTAGGGTGCCTGCAATCCAGTGTGCATCATCGTAGATCATCCATTCTGTACGATAAGGCTCTAGGCGATGGTCACGCACGAAATCCTCGAAGTAACGCATCTCGGTACAGATATCGAAGTTTCTTGCCATAGCTAGTCCCTCGGCTGCCTCTAGGTAGAGGTGCGTCTCGGTAGGCTCTCCTAGGAAGGTCCTTTCTATTTGAGTGTGTAGGAAGGTGCCTAGATTGCGAGCAATATAACCCTTGGTGTCTTGCTCTCTTCGCTTTTGCTCACGCTGGAGTGGCGAGAGGGTCTCATCCTTATTAATCCAAAAGTAGGGATCGTAAGGGTCAAAGAAAGAACTGATAAAGGCGGTCACTGAGGTTAGTGGCTCAATCCTCCCAATATGGGTATAGGTATGTGTTTCGGGGTCGAAGCGAAGCTCGCCATCCCGACTAGAAGTATTCCGAATATTATAGTTCATTTCTTGCTCCATTGTTACAGTCTCTTAGTCCTCAAGCATACTTTCTTGTAGTAGAAACGGCCTGTTAATGCTCTGCTTGAGAGAGATTAAGGTCTCTGTCGATACTACGCCATTTATCCCCTGTATCTTGCCATTGAGGATATGCATGAGGTGATCATTATTCTTTGCATAGAGCTTAATCAGCATGTTGTAGTGCCCTGTGGTATAGTTGCACTCTACCACTTCAGGGATCTTCTCAAGCTCTGTTACCACTGAGTCGTACAAAGACCCACGCTCTAGCCCGATACCTATGTAGGTAAAGGTAGAGAATCCTAGGGTCTTAAAGTTGATGTTCGTGCAGGAACCACCAATGATATCGCTTGCGATAAGGCGCTGGATGCGTTGGTGAATAGCTGCTCTGGATAGTTTACACGCCTCTGCAATCTCCATATAAGGTTTGCGGGCATCCTCAATCAGCATGTTGAGAATCTTAATGTCAATCTTATCTAACTTCTTCATATAAAGCAATTTTTCCTAAATCACGGACAAAGATACCAAAAAAGAAATTAGTAGTTTAATGTGACACCTTATAATAGGGAATTAAGACACCTTATTGATAGTTCTTGGGTGTATTATTTTTGTGTACATTTGTTAGGGATAACCTTGTCTGTGCTAGAGTGTATGAGAGGTAGTCCACTTGATATTTTGTATCTTTGCAGATACTATAAGGAGGTAAATTAGTATGAGTGAATTAAATATGATTGATTCCAGCTTGGTGGTGCTGGGTATAGAGTCTTCGTGTGATGATACAAGCGCAGCAATCTTGAGGGGTAACCGCCTCTTGAGCAATGTGATTGCGAGCCAAAAGGTACACGAGGAGTATGGGGGCGTGGTGCCTGAGCTGGCGAGCCGTGCCCACCTCAAGAATATCGTACCGGTGGTGAGTAGCGCAGTGAAGCGTGCAGGTATTGAGCTGTCAGATATAGATGCGATTGCCTATACTCGTGGTCCGGGCTTGCTGGGGAGCCTTTTGGTAGGGACTTCCTTTGCCAAGGGGCTTTCGGAGGGCTTGGGTATACCGATGGTGGATGTCAATCACCTACAAGCGCACGTGCTAGCGCACTTTGTACAGGAAGGGGATACCGATCGTGAGGTGCCTTCGTTCCCCTTCCTTTGTCTCTTAGTATCGGGTGGCAATTCGCAGATAATATTGGTGAAGAGTCCTTATGATATGGAGATTATCGGCAAGACCATTGATGATGCCGCTGGGGAGGCATTCGATAAATGCGCCAAGGTAATGGGACTAGGTTATCCTGGTGGTCCTTTGGTGAATAGACTAGGTAACCTAGGCAATCCCAATGCTTTCAAGTTCGCCAAACCGCGTATAGAGGGGTACGATTATAGCTTCAGTGGTCTCAAGACCTCCTTCCTCTACACCCTGAGAGATGAGCTAGCCAAGGATCCGGAGTTCGTGGAGAAAAATAAGGAAGACCTCTGTGCTTCGCTCCAGAAGACGATTGTGGATATCCTGATGCACAAACTAGAAAAGGCTGCAAAGGATCTTGGGATTAAGGAGGTCGCAGTCGCTGGAGGGGTCTCAGCCAATTCTGCCCTTCGGGATGCCTTCATAGCGTATGGTAAGCGGACTGGGAGCAAGGCGTATATCCCTCCATTCGCTTATACCACAGACAATGCTGCCATGGTAGCTATGGCAGGCGCCTTTCGCTTCGCTGCGGGGGAGCGTAGTTCGCTAGTCGATCCCCCTTATTCTCGTGTAGTAATATGAGTATAGCACAGATATTGATAGCCCAAGGTGCTACGCTGGCAACGGCAGAGAGCTGTACGGGCGGAAGGATTGCTAGTCTCCTCACACGCCAGGCAGGAGCTTCCGAATGGTATGTCGGGGGTGTAGTGGCTTATAGTCGATTGGCTAAGAAAGAGGTTCTTGGATTGACCTCCGAGTCTCTCTCCGCTGGTACAGTATCCGAGAAGTGTGCACGAGGTATGGCTCGGCATGCTGCCCTTTTGCTCAATGCCGATTACGCTGTAGCCACTACCGGGGTCTGTGGTCCATCGGAGTGTGAGGGCTTTCCCCCTTGCTACGTATGGGTAGCTGTGAAAACCCCTCGAGGAATATCTGCCTTCCTGGTTGAGTCGGAGGATAAAGGACGAGAAGGTAATATCGATTTTGTGGCTGCTGAGGCACTGAGACTACTGCAAGAGGAGATGGAACGATGACGGGTGCTCTGAAGCGATACTTTGGCTTCGATGGGTTTAGGGAGCACCAAGAGACGGTCGTGGGCAATGTGATTACAGAGCACGACCAGCTCGTCGTCTTACCCACCGGAGGCGGGAAGTCGCTCTGCTACCAGTTGCCTGCCCTGCTCATGGAGGGGTGTGCCATAGTCATCTCTCCACTTATCGCCCTTATGCGCGACCAAATCTTAGCGCTTCAGAAGCGAGGGATTACCGCAGCTACCATCAATAGTAGTGTCACTCCCGAATACCGCAATAGCGTAGAGCATGCCGTGAGAAGAGGCGAGGTCAAGCTCCTCTATCTAAGTCCGGAGACCCTGATGAGTGCTGCAGGGATGCAGCTCATCAAGCAAATGAAAGTATCGCTCATCGCTATTGATGAGGCACACTGTATCAGTCAGTGGGGGCATGACTTCCGCCCCGAGTATGCCCAGCTAGGTGTACTCAAAGACCAATTCCCCGATCGACCTATTATTGCTCTAACCGCTACTGCCGACCCCGCTACCCAGCAAGATATTATCCGACAGCTCCACCTGCATAATCCTATTGTTACCATTGGTAGCTTCGATCGCCCCAATATCTATCTCGAGGTGCGCCGCGGGCTAAAGAAGCAAGAGAAGCTTCGAGAGATTATCTCCTTTATAGAGAGCCGAGAGGTAGGTGCTTCGGGAATCATCTATTGTACCAAGCGCGACGATACCGAGATGCTTATGAAATATCTCAATAGCAAAGGACTAAAAGCCCTCTGCTATCATGCTTCTATGGGCAATCAAGAGCGGGATATGGTACATCGCCTCTTCCTCGCAGGTCAGGTGGATATCGTGGTGGCAACCGTTGCCTTCGGTATGGGTATTGATAAGCCCGATGTCCGCTGGGTCATACATTATAATATGCCCAAGAATATTGAGAGCTACTATCAGGAGATAGGAAGAGCTGGTCGTGATGGCGAGCGCTCCGATGCCTTGCTCTTCTACTCCTATTCAGATATCTTCGTGCTCCAGAAACTCATACAGAATACCCCTATGCAGCACCTATCGCGCTCCAAGATGGAGTACATGAAGCGGTACTGCGAGGGGAATGTGTGTCGGCGCCGCGTACTACTCGGGTACTTTGGTGCTGAGGTCGACGAAGACTGTGGTAAGTGTGATGTATGCCTAATGCCTAAGGGCAACCAATTCGATGGCACTGAGCTTGCCCAGAAAGCGATGAGCGCTGTGGCACGCACGCATCAGCAAATAGGTGTGGAGATGCTTATAGATATCCTCCGTGGTTCGCAACAAAGGCTTCTCCTCTCCAATGGTTACCATCTTATTCCCACCTACGGCGTAGGTAGAGACCTGAGTGCTTTGGCTTGGCGTGAATATATCTATCAGATGATAATGCTAGGGGTCATGAGCATAGACTATAGCGATAGAGCCAATCTCCATATCACACCGCTAGGTACAGATATTCTCTATGGTAGGAAGAGCCTACAACTCAAGCACTATCGCCCCCTGCCCCGAAAGTAAGGTGCTATACCACCACCACTCCAGTGGTCATATAAACCAAGGCAGCCCAGACCAACACAAATAGTGGCACGAGTAGCACAAAGCGCAAGTGCTTCGTCTTGTGCCTAAATACGACCATTCCCAATAGCGCACCCGCAGCACCACCTATAGCAGCGAGGGTCAGAAGAGTCGCTTCTGGTATGCGCCACTTCTGGTGTCTCGCTTTATACTTATCAACGCCGTATACCACAAAGGATACGGCGTTGATAATGAGTAGATAGGCTATTATGACGGTAAATATCATACCTATGCTATCTGTATATGATTACTGTAGGATATAGCGCAGCATCAGTAGTGCCACTACTATAATAAGTGTGATATTGAGGTCTTTCCACTGACCACTGATAAGCTTAACCAGGGCATAGCTGATCAGACCAAGAGCCATACCCTCGGCAATATTGTAGGTCAGGATCATGGTAATCATCGTAACAAAGGCGGGGAGCGCTTCGCTAATATCTCTTAGCTCAATATTCTTCACCGCATCCATCATCAGTACGCCTACCATTACGAGTGCACCTGTGGTAGCTGCCGAGGGGACTAGCAGGAATAGTGGGGCAAAGAATAGTGCGAGCAAAAAGAAGCCAGACGTTACAAGAGCTGTCATACCCGTACGCCCTCCTTCTGCAATTCCCGATGCACTCTCTACGAAGGTGGTCACAGTGGAAGTGCCCAATACTGCACCTACGGAGGTCGCCACAGCATCGGCCATCATAGCCTCCTTTACATTCTTCACATTGCCTTTCTCGTCCATCATTTCAGTGCCTGCTGCCGCTCCGATTAGCGTGCCGATGGTATTGAAGATATCCATAAATACGAGCGCAAAGATGGTCAGAGCCATGTCCATATTGAGTAGTGCCTTGAAGTCAAACTGTAGGAATGTTGCATCGAGGGACTTGGGTAATGAGACAGGCGAGAAGCCCTCGGTGAACTGCGTAACCCCCATAGGGATGCCGATGATGGTGGTGACCAAAATGCCGTAAAATAAAGCTCCTTTGACTTTCCTTGCCATCAGCACAGCACTCAGGATAATGCCAATACAAGCGAGAATCGCTGTAGGGGTAAACGCACCGAGCGTAACGAATGTAGCAGGATTGGCAACGATGATTCCGGCATTCTTCAGCCCTATAAAGGCAATGAACATACCGATGCCCGAAGATATCGCAAACCTTAGATTCACGGGGATACAGCGCACAATCTGTTGGCGGATATTGAGAACCGTGAGTAGGATAAATACAATACCCTCCACAAATACCGCTGCCAAAGCCGCTTGCCAGCTATAGCCCATTCCTTGGACGAGTGTAAAGGCAAAGAAGGCGTTGATACCCATACTCGGTGCTTGAGCAAAAGGGAGCTTAGCAAGAAAAGCTATCAGTATGGTACCGATGGCCGATGCCAGTGCTGTCGCAGTAAATACTGAGCCTTTGTCCATCCCAGTCGAACTAAGGATGTCAGGGTTCACCGCTAGTATATAGCTCATGGTGAGGAAGGTGGTGAGTCCTGCAATCAACTCAGTCCTCACGTTGTGTCTCGTAGGGTCGAACCCTAATGCTTTGAATACTTTGTTCATACTCGGTTGCCTAATGTCTGCTAATTAAAGCGTCGTATTATTTAGTGTGATTATTAAACGGCAAATGTACCTATTCTTGATAGTATCTCCAAGTGTAGCCGATTTGTACCGTATGTGTTCCTATAAGTTATTATCGGGAACAAGGCGATGAAGCAGAGAGCGACAGGAGCGTACTAGCGTACGTGACCAAGCCTGAATGCCGAAAGCAGCGCTGTAGTTTGCTTTCGTGCAACAGTCTCTATTGGTCGTAGTGTAGGTTACTTGCCTGAGCAAAGAAAGTCTCTCCCGGGAGAGACTCGAGTTTATATGGCGAAAAACTCAAGTCCCTCCCGGGAGAGACTTTCTTCGCTCAGTATAGAGCGAGTGTATAGACTACTAACTATTCGTTTTGCCTATATCAATAATAGGAAAATCTCTCACTAAACGTTTCGGTACTCTTCGGGACGGTTATACTTTTGCAACGTAAATTAAAAAGCAAAAGATTATGAGTCATCCAATTATTGTATGGTGTACGATAGCGGGTGTGCTATTGTTCGCCTTTGTATTCAGAGCTGTCGAATGGTATTATACCGAGTGTCGCCACAACAGCAGTAAGCCAAGACGTCTGTTTGAGTTCGGCAAGGAGAGGGAGATGTTCTATATCCCAGGGGATAATAACTATGACGACTTCGATGAGTAGTATGATGAGTAATCTTCCAAGCAATGCCCTTGCCTGTAAAATTGCTACATTTCTTGCCGATTATGCTTCGCTGCTATTGGGGTGCGGAGCTACTTGCATACGCATCGAAAAGAATACCCGTAGAATTGCAGACGCATTCGGTGTGGGCTTCGATATCTCTATAATGCCGAACCATGTCTATGTGTCGGTGCGGGGCACGGATCCATCAGTAAGCGGTGTCGCACTCCGTAGGACTGCCAATTGTGGGATAAGTTTCAACCTTAATGCCCAACTCAGTCGCCTGAGTTGGGAAGTCGCTGATAATCATCTTGATTTCGTAGAGTCGGTTGAGCGCTTAGATAAAATCCGAGAGACAAAGTCGACTGGAAAATGGGAAGTGTTATTACTCACAAGCCTCGCGAATGCTTCGTTTTGCCGACTATTCGGGGGTGATGCAGTGGCTATGCTGATAGTGTTTATCTCTACCCTTGCCGGCTACAGGCTGAAGCAGATTATGCTGGAGGACAAGCGTGATGTGCGTCTCACCTTTCTGTGTGCATCGTTTTTTTCTGCAGCCCTAAGCGCAGGAGGGCATGTTTTTGATATCGGCACCACTCCCGAGATCGCACTCAGCACGAGCGTGCTGTACCTTATCCCAGGGGTGCCGTATATCAACGCCGTCAGCGATATGCTCTACCGGCATTATCTGTGCGGGTTCAGTCGTTTCCTAGATGCCTTAGTTCTTACCGCTTGTTTATCGGTGGGGCTTTGTGCGGGGATGTTTATACTGGGGCTAAATTGGTTTTAGAGAGTTATGTGGAACGATATACTGATAAATATTTTTGAGGATGGATTGTTTGCAGCGATAGCAGCTATCGGTTTTTCTAGTATTAGCAATACGCCACGACGCGCCTACCCGACTTGTGCTCTTATTGCTGCCGCTGGTCATGCGATACGCTATGTGCTTACTTCGTCAGAGTTTGGAGCGATGCATATAATCCCAGCCAGCGCAGTGGCTTCATTCGCCATTGGCGTGCTTGCAGTGCTATTCGCATCGCGTATCAAATGCCCTGCCGAAGTCTGTTTCTTCCCTGCACTGTTGCCTATGATACCAGGGATGTATGCCTACCGAACCATCGAAGCCTTACTCTCCTGTCTATACCATACTCAGGAGGAAGCCTTCGGGCATTATTTTTATCTGCTGGCATACAACGGGCTGACCTGCTCATTCATTATACTAGGAATGGTTGTAGGAGCCACAATACCGGTATTTCTATTCAAAAAACTATCGTTTACCGCTACGAGATAAGCGTATTATTAATAAGTTTGCACAAGTATGGAATTAAGACAGTTAAGATATTTCGCTAAGGCTGCTGAGATGTTGAACTTCTCGGATGCGGCAAGGGCACTAAACATTGCCCAAAGCTCGCTTTCGCAGCAGATAAAACAACTGGAGGAAGAGCTGAATGTGCAGCTTTTCCTGCGTAGTAGTCATTCCATTCGCCTGACCGAAGCAGGGGAGGTGATGTTGCCCTTAGCCTTGCGTACGATTCACGATGCCGAAAATTGTGTAGACCGGATACATGACTTGCAGAAGTTGCTCACCGGGACATTGGATATAGGTGTTACCTATTCTTTCAGTCCGATACTGACAGAGACGGTGGTCTCATTTATGAAGATGTATCCACAAATTAAGCTCAATATTATCTATAAACCTATGAGCGAGCTTATGGATATGCTCGCCAAGCGTAATCTAGATTTCGTGCTTGCCTTTAAGCCCACCCATCCAATTGCCGATGTCGAGTCGCATATACTATTTCAGAATGGGCTATCGGCGGTGGTCAATACCAATCATCCGCTGGCTTGTAAGGAGAAGATAACGCTTGAGGAGCTTAAGAGTTATGGACTGGCGCTCCCGTCGAAGGGGCTACAGGCAAGGAATGCTTTTGATAGCCTTGTAACAGACTATAATGGTCTTAATATCTGCATTGAGTTGAACGAGGTGAATATACTGCTGAAACTTATTCGCCAGACGAGTCTCGTAACGGTACTTGCTGAAGACTCAATATATAACGAACGTGACGTGAAAGCGGTTACTCTCGATGTGCCTGACAATGAAATGGTCGGATGTGTCCATATCCTCAAGGATGCCTACCACAAAGAGTCTATGAAGGAATTTGTGCGCCTACTGGGCGAGTCACATGCTGTAAGAAAGCGCCAGAACTCATGGATATAGTGTGGAGGTAGGCTAGTCACCTTTATAAATTGAGAGGAGATGGAGCTATTGATATGTAGGGACTCTATTTCTCCGTTATTCGTTTTGGAATATTCCCTTTATGTGCCTTGCACAAAAGGTTGAGGGTATAGCTGCTTTTCGGAAATAAAACGACTGTTTTCTTGGAGGTTATGGAAATTTATCGTACCTTTGCCCACCGAAATGGTGTATTATATCCTCTCGGAGGGTTATCGCCGTGGAAGTGAGAGATTTGTTTAATAAGATAGGATAAGATGCCAACGATTCAACAACTGGTCCGCAAGGGTCGTATGACAATTGAGGAGAAGGGCAAGAGCCCTGCTTTGGATAGCTGCCCACAGCGCCGTGGTGTGTGTGTGCGTGTGTATACTACTACGCCTAAGAAGCCTAATTCGGCTATGCGTAAGGTGGCTCGTGTGCGTCTCACTAATGGTAAGGAGGTTAACTCCTATATCCCAGGTGAGGGTCACAATCTCCAAGAGCACTCAATCGTGCTGGTACGTGGTGGTCGTGTGAAGGACCTCCCAGGTGTGCGTTATCACATTGTGCGTGGTACGCTCGATACAGCAGGTGTAAATGGTCGTACTCAGCGCCGTAGTAAGTACGGAGTAAAGCGTCCTAAGCCAGGTGCAGCGCCAGCCGCTCCAGCTAAGGGTAAGAAAAAGTAAGAAGCCAATCTAGAAGGAGGCTTGCCTCGGGGAAGGGGCGTTGACCGAATGATGCACGGAGGTGCTCGGTCTGAATGAGGTGGATTTAATTTTAGACTTAATGAAATGGTGGCGGAGTGTGCTTCGTAATGCGCTCCTGTTTCAAGCCAAGGCTACCTAAGTGTAGCAAGGTGCCACTATAGTATCTGGAACTCGCGCTGCATGTGTGCAGGGTGTCGCCAATGCTAGTACATTTTATATATGTGTAGCACGCTAGTATGGCGTGGCGGAGTGGGTCGGTAGACTAGCTAGGTGAAGGAGAAGATAAGTGTAAGTGAGAGGGCTCACATGTGACCTGCCTTCGGGGTAGGGGTTCTGTACTGTGGGTTGTCTATTTGTAAGGCTCTAGGAGTGTGTGCTCTGGGAGTTAATCACAAACAGTTTTGATTTGGTCTTGGTGTCGAGACGGTCTTATTTTAAGAGACGCGCAGAGGAATGGCTGCGTAGGGAAGGGCTGGAGCGATGCAAGACAAGATACTTTTTTTGTAGTACAATATGAGAAAAGCAAAGCCAAGGAAGAGGCAAGTATTGCCTGATCCAGTGTATAATGATGTGGCAGTTACGAAGTTCGTAAACCACATGATGTATGATGGTAAGAAGAACCTCTCTTTTGAGATCTTCTACAAGGCACTGGAAATCGTAAAGAATAAGCTGGCGAACGAGGAGAAGAGCCCACTAGAGATCTGGAAGGCTGCCCTCGAGAACATCACCCCACAAGTGGAGGTGAAGACTCGCCGTATCGGTGGTGCAAACTTCCAGGTGCCTACCGAGATCCGCGCAGAGCGTAAGGAGTCTATCTCTATGAAGAATATGATTCTCTTCGCACGTAAGCGTGGCGGTAAGACAATGGCTGATAAGCTATCGGCTGAGATTATGGATGCTTACAACCAACAGGGTGGTGCATTCAAGCGTAAGGAAGATATGCACCGTATGGCAGAGGCTAACCGTGCCTTTGCACACTTCAGATTCTAAGTTAGGTTAAGAGAGAAAGGATAAAGGAAAGATGGCTAACACAACACATTTGGAGAGGACACGTAATATCGGTATCATGGCGCACATCGATGCCGGTAAGACCACTACCTCTGAGCGTATTCTATTCTATACTGGTCTTACCCACAAGATTGGTGAGGTGCATGATGGTGCAGCTACCATGGACTGGATGGAGCAGGAGCAGGAGCGTGGTATTACTATCACGAGTGCTGCGACTACTACTTTCTGGGAGTATAAGGGTGATAAGTATAAGATTAACCTAATCGACACTCCTGGTCACGTGGACTTTACTGTGGAGGTGGAGCGTTCGCTTCGCGTCCTCGATGGTACTGTAGCTGCGTTCTGTGCAGTTAGTGGTGTACAACCACAGAGTGAGACTGTATGGCGTCAGGCAGATAAGTACAAGGTGCCAAGAATCGCATACGTCAATAAGATGGACCGTAGCGGTGCTAACTTCTATGAGGTAGTACGCCAACTTAGGGAGATGCTTGGTGCTAATGCAGTGCCAATTCAGGTACCAATCGGTGCTGAGGAGACTTTCAAAGGTGTGGTAGACCTTATCACTATGAAGGCGCTTCTCTGGCATGATGAGGAGATGGGCGCTCGCTACAATGTAGAGGAGATTCCTGCTGATGTTAAGGCTGATGCTGAGGAGTGGCGCGATAAGTTGCTCGAGAGTCTTGCTGAGATCGATGAGCACCTCATGGAAAAGTACTTCGATGATCCTAGTACAATCACTGAGGATGAGGTGCGTGCTGCTATCCGCAAGGGTACAATCAATATGGAGATGAACCCTGTGATTTGTGGTACTTCATTCAAGAATAAGGGCGTACAGCCACTACTCGATGATGTATGTGCTTTCCTCCCTAGTCCTATTGATAATCCTACAGTAGAGGGTGTTGATCCTAGAGACCCTGAGACTGTGCTTACGCGTAATGTGGATGAGGATGAGCACCTTTGTGCACTCGCATTTAAGATTGCTACCGACCCTTATGTAGGTCGTCTATGCTTCTTCCGTGTGTATTCTGGTCACCTTGATGCAGGTAGCTACGTATACAACAGCCGTAGCGAGAAGAAGGAGCGTATCAGCCGCCTCTTCCAGATGCACTCTAACAAGCAAAATCCTATGGAGCGTATCAATGTAGGTGATATTGGCGCAGGAGTAGGGTTCAAGGATATCCGTACTGGTGATACTCTATGTGATGAGGCAGCTCCAATTACTCTCGAGAGTATGGACTTCCCAGATCCTGTGATCGGTATCGCAGTAGAGCCAAAGACTCAGAAAGATATGGATAAGCTTAGTATCGGTCTTTCCAAGCTAGCTGAGGAGGATCCAACCTTTACTGTGAAGACTAATGAGGAGACTGGTCAGACCGTTATCAGCGGTATGGGTGAGCTTCACCTTGAGATTATTATCGACCGTCTAAAACGAGAGTTTAAGGTTGAGTGTAACCAGGGTCGTCCACAGGTTAGCTATAAGGAGGCTATCACTGAGGCAGTAGAGCTTCGTGAGGTTTACAAGCGTCAGACTGGTGGTCGTGGTAAGTTCGCTGACATCATCGTTCGCCTTGAGCCTAAGGACAAGGAGTTTGAGGGTGACCTACAGTTTATCGATGAGGTTAAGGGAGGTAATATTCCACGTGAGTACATCCCAAGTGTTCAGAAGGGTTTTGAGCGTGCACTTAAGAATGGAGTTTTGGCTGGCTATCCAATGGACGGCTTGAAGGTTACTCTTCTCGATGGTTCGTTCCACCCAGTGGACTCTGACCAGCTTTCATTCGAGGTCTGCGCTATCCAGGCATTCAAGGAAGGTTGCGCTAAGGCACGTCCAGTACTTCTTGAGCCTATCATGGCAGTAGAGGTAGTGACTCCAGAGGAGAGCATGGGTGATGTTATCGGTGACCTTAATAAGCGTCGTGGTCAGGTAGAGGGTATGGAGACACACCGTAGTGGTGCTCGTATCGTGAAGGCTAAGACACCTCTTTCAGAGATGTTTGGTTATGTAACTGCGCTCCGTACGATCACTAGTGGTAGAGCTACCAGCTCAATGGTATTTAGCCACTTCGAGGAGATGAGTACTTCTAACGCTAAGGCGGTACTAGAGGAGGTAGATGGTCGCGTAGATCTCCTAAAGTAATAAGACAACAAAAGATTGTATTTAAGATATGAATCAAGTCATTAGAATCAAGATTAAGTCTTACGACCACGCTTTGGTTGATAAGTCGGCTGAGAAGATCGTGAAGGCAGTAGAGCCTACCGGTGTGACAGTTCGTGGACCTATTCCACTACCTACACACAAGCGTATCTTTACTGTAAACCGCTCTACCTTCGTTAATAAGAAGAGCCGTGAGCAGTTCCAGCTATCTACTTACAAGCGTTTGATCGACATCATCAATGCAGGTACATCTACAGTAGACGCTCTAGCTCGCCTAGAGCTTCCTAGCGGTGTAGAGATTGAGATCAAGACTGATATCTGATAGGTAGTTTAATAGAGAGGGTTATATATAGTAAACCATTAAGTTGAGACTGAAATGCCAGGATTAATAGGAAAGAAAGTCGGAATGACGTCCGTATTCAGTGCCGAGGGGAAGAACATCCCATGCACTGTTATCGAAGTAGGTCCTTGTGTGGTTACTCAGGTAAAAACTAGTGAGGTAGATGGCTATGCAGCTATCCAGTTGGGCTTCGAAGATAAGAAGGAGAAGCACACAACTAAGGCTGAAATGGGTCACTTCACTAAGGCAGGAGTAACACCAAAGAGACACTTGGCCGAGTTCACTGATTTTGACAAGGATTACAAGCTTGGTGATGTGATCAATGCGGAGATCTTCAATAACGTTACTTACGTAGACGTTATCGGTACCTCTAAGGGTAAGGGTTTCCAAGGCGTAGTGAAGCGTCACGGTTTCGGTGGTGTAGGTCAGACTACCCACGGTCAGAAGAATAGGCTACGCGCACCAGGTTCTATTGGTGCTTGTTCTACCCCAGCAAAGGTTGTTAAGGGTATGAAGATGGCAGGTCAGGACGGTAACCGTAGAGTTACTGTGGAGAACCTGCGAATTGTGAAAGTGCTCCCAGAGCAGAATGCCCTAGTCGTAAAGGGTAGTGTGCCAGGAGCTAAAGGTGCCATCTTATTAGTTAATATTTAAGCCACATGGAATTAAATGTATTGAACATCAACGGTCAGGAGACCGGACGTAAGGTTACTCTTGATGCTTCTGTATTCGGAGTAGAGCCTAATGATCATGTCATTTACTTAGACGTGAAGCGCTATTTGGCTAATAAGAGGCAGGGTACTCACAAGACCAAAGAGCGTGCAGAGGTTGCCTATAGTACCCGTAAGCTATTCCGTCAGAAGGGTACTGGTGGCGCTCGCCGTGGTAGTATCAAGAGCCCTCTTCTAAGAGGTGGTGGTACTGTCTTCGGACCTCGTCCACGTGACTATGAGCAGAAGATAAATAAGAAGGTAAAGCGCCTAGCACGTGTTTCTGCTTTGAGCTTGAAGGCTCAGGAGAATGCAATTGTAGTTGTTGAGGACTTCAACTTCGAGGCTCCAAAGACTAAACAATTTGCTGGTGTGCTTAAGGCTCTTCAGCTAAATGATGTAAAGAGCTTGATGCTCCTAGGTGGTCTGAATGAGACCCTCCTCAAGAGCTCTCGCAACATCCCAACCATCAGCATCATGCAGGCAGAGGATGTAAGTACTTACAACATCATGAACGCTAAGCAGCTTGTGCTCACAGAGAGCGCACTCACAATGCTTACCGATCTATTGGGTAAGGAGTAACGAGACACTTTAGATAATTAGAAGAGTATGAGAGGTATTTTAATACAACCAATTATTACTGAAAAGCAGAATGACATCACTGAGGCGATGTCTAACCGCTATGGCTTCAAGGTGGTTCGTAACGCTAACAAGTCCCAGATCAAGGAGGCTGTAGAGAAGATGTACGGTGTAAACGTGGTAAGCGTGAATACTGCTAACTACGATGGCAAACGTAAGAGCCGCTTCACTAAGGGTGGTCTTATCCAAGGTCGTACACCTGCTTTTAAGAAGGCAATCGTAACACTTAAGGAAGGACAGGTGATAGACTTCTTTAGTAACATTTGATAGAAAATGGGAATACGTAAATTAAAGCCCACTACGCCTGGGCAAAGACATAAGATTATCGGTGCATTTGATAAGATCACTAAGAGTACACCGGAGAAGTCTCTAACTGTATCGAAGAAAAGTACTGGTGGGCGTAACAACACCGGTAAGATGACGGTACGTAATATCGGAGGTGGTCACAAGAAATTGTACCGCATTATCGATTTTAAGAGAAGGAAAGATGGTATTCCTGCTACAGTAAAGGCTATTGAGTATGATCCAAACAGATCTTCTCGTATTGCACTGCTTTACTATGCTGATGGTGAAAAGGCATATATTGTAGCTCCTGATGGCCTTGAGGTAGGTGCTACCGTGATGAGTGGTGAGACTGCTGCTCCTGAGATCGGTAACGCTCTTCCACTTGGTAAGATCCCTGTGGGTACTGTTATCCACAATATTGAGCTTCGCCCTGGTCAGGGTGCTAAGCTTGTGAGAAGTGCAGGCTCTTTTGCTCAGCTTACTTCTCGTGAGGGTACTTACGTAGTAATCAAGATGCCTAGCGGTGAGGTTCGCCGTATCCTAGCAGCTTGTAAGGCTACTATCGGTAGCGTAGGTAATTCAGACCACGCACTAGAGCGTAGCGGTAAGGCTGGTAGAAGCCGCTGGTTGGGTCGTCGTCCACGTGTACGTGGTGTAGTAATGAACCCAGTTGATCACCCAATGGGTGGTGGTGAAGGCCGTGCATCTGGAGGTCATCCACGCAGCCGTACAGGCCTGTATGCTAAGGGTCTTAAGACTCGTGCACCTAAGAAGCACTCCTCAAAGTATATCATTGAGGGTCGCAAGAAGAAGCGTAAGTAAGGGTGTAATAAGTATTTGAACAAACTTAATAGACTGAAATAAGATATGAGTCGTTCACTAAAGAAAGGACCTTACATCGAGCTAAAGCTTGAGAAGCGCGTACTTGAGATGAATGAGAGCGGTAAGAAGAATGTCATCAAGACATGGAGCCGCGCATCTATGATCTCTCCAGACTTCGTAGGTCACACTATAGCTGTACACAATGGGAATAAGTTTATCCCAGTATTCGTAACTGAGAACATGGTAGGTCACAAGTTGGGCGAGTTCGCTCCAACACGTACTTTCCGCGGTCACGGTGGTAATAGAAAGTAACCCCTCCACGGGACAATAATAAATTAGAAAAGTAACTAATATGGGTAAAAGGAAGAAGCTAGCCGCTGAGCAACGCAAGGAGGCTCGCAGTACTCAGTACTTTGCTAGGCTTGTCAATATCCCTTCCTCTCCACGTAAGATGCGTTTGGTAGCGGATATGGTACGTGGTATGGAGGTGAATAAGGCACTTGGCGTACTCAGGTATTCAAGCAAGCAGGCTGCAGACTCAGTTGAGAAGCTCCTTAGGAGTGCAATCTCTAACTGGGAGCAGAAGAATGCTCGTCAGGCAGAGGAAGGCGAGCTATATGTGTCTAAGATTTTCGTTGACGAGAGCATCACGCTCAAGCGTCTTCGTCCAAGGGCACAAGGACGTGGTACACGTATCCGTAAGAGGAGTAACCACCTGACAATTTTTGTTGATACACTTCCTAGCAGGGAGGAGAATTAAGCACATTCTAAGCATATAATTTGTAGATGGGACAAAAGACTAATCCAATAAGCAATCGCTTAGGAATCGTTAGGGGTTGGGACTCCAACTGGTTCGGTAAGAAAAGTGAGCTTGCCGATACCCTCCTAGAGGATCACAAGCTTCGGACATATCTAGAGGCTCGCCTCTCACGTGCAAGCGTTTCTAAGATCGTAATCGAGCGCACACTCAAGCTCGTGACTATCACTGTATGTACTGCTCGCCCTGGTCATATCATTGGTCGCGGTGGTTCAGAAGTTGATAAGCTACGTGCCGAGCTAAAGCGCTTTACCGACAAGGAAGTACAGATCAATATCTTCGAAATCCGTCGTCCTGATATCGACGCTCGAATCGTAGCAGAGAGTATCGCACGCCAGCTCGAAGGTCGTATGAACTATCGTCGTGCTGTAAAGCAGGCTGTAGGTAATGCAATGCGCTCTGGTGCTGAGGGTATCAAGGTGCAGTTGAGCGGTAGGCTCAATGGCGCTGAGATGGCTCGTAGCGAAATGTTTAAGGAGGGCCGCACGCCATTGCACACACTCCGTGCTGATATCGACTATGCACTAGAAGAGGCTCGTACCAAGGTAGGTGCTATCGGTGTAAAGGTATGGGTGTGCCTTGGTGAGGTTTATGGCAAGCGTGACCTTGCACCTGACTTCACACAGCAGAGGGACAATCGTGGTGGTCGCCGTGATGGTGGTAATCGTGGTAATCGTGGTGGACGTGGTGGTCGCGGTGGACGTGATCGTCGCAACGACCGTCGCAACAACGATCGCTAATCCTCCACTAAGTTTTAAACAGAAGAAAGGACATAAGATATGTTACAACCAAAGAAGACCAAGTTTAGAAGGCAGCAAAAGGGTCGCATGAAGGGTGATGCTCACCGTGGCAATCAGCTTGCTTTTGGCTCTTTCGGCATCAAGTCGCTTCAATCTTGCTGGATTACTGGTCGCCAAATCGAGGCGGCACGTATCGCAGTAACGAGATACATGCAGCGTCAGGGTCAGGTATGGGTACGCATCTTCCCAGATAAGCCTATCACTGCTAAGCCAGCAGAGGTACGTATGGGTAAGGGTAAGGGTAATCCAGAGGGCTTCGTAGCTCCAGTGACCCCAGGTCGTATGCTATTCGAGGTAGAAGGCGTTAGTTATGAGATTGCTAAGGAGGCACTCCGCCTAGCAGCTCAGAAGCTTCCTGTGACCACCAAGTTTGTGGTTCGCCGAGATTACGAGTTTTAATTTCTGTACCAGATAGATTTTTTAGATTATGAAGAATAATGAACTAAGAGACCTCTCGGTGCAGGAGCTGAAGGAGAGAATTGAGACTGAGACGGTGAAGTATCAGAGAATGGCGCTACAGCACAAGGTTAGCCCACTGGACAAGCCATCTACCCTGAATGATCAGCGCAAGCTGGTTGCTCGTCTCCATACGATCCTCAACGAGAAGGCAGGTATTAACGAATAAGAGTCGCTCTAAGAGATGGAAAAGAGAAGTTTAAGGAAGGTAAGACAGGGCGTCGTATCCAGCAATAAGATGGACAAGTCTGTCACAGTAGCTGTAAAGTGGAAGGAGAAGCATCCTATCTACGGTAAGTTCGTGAATAAGACTAAGAAGTTCCATGCTCATGATGAGAATAACGAGTGTAACGAAGGTGACACCGTTAGGATCATGGAGACCCGCCCACTAAGCCGTACCAAGCGCTGGAGAGTTATCCAGATCGTGGAGAGAGCGAAGTAATTTTTTAGCAGATTTGTAGAGTAATCTATTATGATACAACAAGAGTCAAGACTGTCTGTAGCTGATAACAGCGGCGCCAAGGAGGTGCTCTGCATCCGTGTACTAGGCGGTACTCGTCGCAGGTATGCTTCGATCGGTGATGTGATCGTTGTGACCGTCAAGAGTGCTATCCCAGGTAGCGATGTAAAGAAGGGCACAGTGTCTAAGGCACTTATCGTTAGGACTAGGAAAGAGATCCGTCGTGCTGATGGCTCATACATCCGTTTCGATGACAACGCATGTGTGTTGCTCAATAATGCAGGTGATATCCGTGCTACCCGTATCTTCGGTCCAGTAGCTCGTGAGATCCGTGCCGTGAATATGAAGGTTGTCTCACTTGCACCTGAGGTGCTCTAATTTATAAGGAAAGGACATACGAATTATGGCAAAGTTTCATATAAAGAAGGGCGATACCGTATTTGTAAATGCGGGTAATGACAAGGGCAAGACTGGTCGCGTACTCTTCGTGGATACCAAGAAGAACCGTGCACTAGTAGAAGGCCTCAATATGATCACTAAGCGTACCAAGCCAAGCGCACAGCACCCACAGGGTGGTATGGTACACACCGAGGGATCTATCCATATCTCCAACCTCAACCCTGTAGATCCCAAGACTGGGGCTCCTACAAGGGTAGGTCGTCGCCGCAATGAGGAGGGCAAGCTAGAGCGCTACTCCAAGAAGTCAGGCGAGCTACTGAAGTAATTAATGCGAAATAGCTGATTTGAGATGGCTACAGATAATTTGAAGAAAGACTATAGCGAGCGCATTGTGCCCCTGCTGATGAAGCAGTTTGGCTACAGCAGCATAATGCAGGTGCCTGCCCTTACCAAGATTGTGATCAATCAGGGTCTTGGTGCAGCTACCGCTGATAAGAAGCTGATCGAGATTGCACAGGGTGAGCTCGCACTTATTACTGGTCAGAAGCCAGTAGTTACTTACTCCAAGAAGGATATCTCCAATTTCAAGCTCCGTAAGGGTAACCCTATCGGTGTGATGGTGACCCTCAGGAGAGAGAAGATGTATGAGTTCCTTGAGAGGCTAATCCGTATCGCCCTACCACGTATTCGTGACTTCAAGGGTGTAGAGAGTCGCCTTGATGGCCGTGGTAATTATACCCTTGGCATCACCGAGCAGATCATCTTCCCAGAGATCAATCTTGATAGCGTCAGCAAGATCATGGGTATGAACATCACTTTCGTGACTACTGCCCAGACCGACGAAGAGGGCTTCGCACTCCTAAAGGAGTTCGGTATCCCTTTCAAGAAGAACGAAAACTAAGGAAGGAAATAACGATATGGCAAAAGAATCAATGAAAGCGCGCGAGCGCAAGAGAGCCAAGTTGGTAGCTAAGTACGCAGCAAAGCGTGAGCAGCTTAAGGCAGAGGGAGACTACGAAGGTCTTCAGAAACTTCCTAAGAATGCCAGCCCAGTGCGTCTCCACAATCGTTGCAGTATCACTGGTCGTCCAAAGGGCTTCATCAGGCTCTTCGGTATCTCCAGGATCCAGTTCCGCGAGATGGCATCTAAGGGTCTTATTCCTGGTGTCAAGAAGGCTAGCTGGTAATTCCCAGCTAAGAGTGACGGTTACAGGTGGGAGCTATACGGAATGGGTATAGCTCCTTACCGTAACGGCTACGCCAAGTGCCTAATTATATAGGTGCTTGGCGTAGCCGTTTTGTAACACTCCCAAAGGTGTAACGTAACGTAACTCTCCCAAAACGGGCGTATTGTGGCGGTTTATTATTA
>NZ_JADRGN010000033.1:0-23427 GCF_018206105.1 Porphyromonas levii | reverse complement strand
AGTAAGGCAAACCGTCCCTTGGATAGTTTGCCTTTTATTATGCAGAATAATGAACGATTATGGCTATTAATAGTAATCATACAAGAGAGATATTAAAGCTCGGTGCTCCTATTATGCTCGGGCAGATGGGAGTGATACTGGTTGGGTTTATCGATAATATCATGGTAGGGCAGTATGGAACACAGGAATTGGCTGCAGCCTCTTTTGTGAATGGATTCATCAATATTGCTTTTGTCTTTGCCATGGGCTTTAGCTATGGGCTAACACCGCTTGCTTCTGGTTCTTTTGCTGCTCACAATGGCAAGCTGCGTACATTGCTCAAGAGTAGTACGCTCCTCAACCTCCTTATGGGGCTTCTTATAACCCTAGTGATGTGGGTTTGCCTGGTAAATATTCATTGGTTTAGACAGCCTGAAGAGCTTCTCCCACTTATTAAGCCATACTATACCATACACCTAGTGAGTATTGTCCCTCTGATTATTTTTTATGGATACAAGCAGTTTGTAGATGGTACAGGAAATACCAAGGTAGGTATGATGTCTATTATCATCTCCAATGTAATCAATATCTTATTTAACTATCTATTGATTTTCGGAAAGCTTGGTTTTCCTGAATTTGGTCTTATCGGAGCAGGATTATCTACCTTTATATCTCGTATTGTCATGCTAGTGATATTGATTTACGAGGTACACTGGACTAAGCGCTTCAAGGGGATATTTGAGCAAAATGGGGCAGTGATAGGGCATGTGGAACGGTCTTCGATACAGAAGCTCGGTAAGATAGGAATACCCTCTGCGCTACAGCTCGGTATGGAGACTGCCTCTTTTAGTATTGCTGTAGTTATGGTGGGATGGATTGGGACGATTGAGCTGGCTGCCCACCAGATTGTCAATACTGTGAGTACGCTCGGTTTTTTGATGTTTTACGGGATGTCGGCAGCGGTAATGATAAGGGTAGGTCGCTTTTATGAACTAAAGAACCCCAAGGAGATAAGAGGTGTAGTGCGTGCCGGGCTTAAGATACAGCTTACCATGGCTTTGAGTGTAATGGCGTTTCTGCTCCTATTCCGCAAGGATATTCCTAAGATATTTACGAGTGATTCAGCGGTAGTAGAGTTGGCAGCGCTGGTTATCTTCCCTCTTGTTGCTTACCAATTGTGTGACATGCTGCAAATCCTTTTCTCTAATGCACTTAGAGGGCTTCAGGATGTTAAATTTACAGCTTGGGCGGCTGCCTTTTGCTATCTAGGGCTTACCATTTCCATGGCATACGTCTTTGGATTTGTACTAGACTATGGTATCTTGGGTATTTGGAGCGCCTTTTTTGTTGGCTTTACTACCCTAGCAGGTCTATTGATTTATCGTTACCGTAGGGTACTTCGGCAGTTAGAGGAGAACGTCTAGGGCAAGAGTATAGAAGGAGATAGATTCTGCTCCAGCATCGATTAGCGAACGTCCCGCTTGTACTAGGGTAGCACCAGTAGTCAAAACATCATCGACCACAAGGATACGTTTGCCAGAGATATTAGCGCTATCAGCCACAAAGAAGGCTCCTTGGACATGTGTCCAACGAGCCTCTTTTCCTTTCTTGGTCTGTGTGCCACGTTGTCCCTTGCGGTACAGGACATCCTCCACCACTGGTAATTGGTAAACCTCTGCAAGTCCTTGAGCGATAAAAGCCGATTGATTATAACCACGCTTATGTAGTCGGCTCTTGAGTAGAGGTACTGGGACTATCATTGTGGTGTCTGAAAAGTGCCCGAGCCTTAAGTGTGTAGGGGCAAACATTCGAGCTAATTCGGTGCCTAGGGA
Source organism: Porphyromonas levii (assembly GCF_018206105.1). Classification (NCBI taxonomy): domain Bacteria; kingdom Pseudomonadati; phylum Bacteroidota; class Bacteroidia; order Bacteroidales; family Porphyromonadaceae; genus Porphyromonas; species Porphyromonas levii. The sequence goes on along the minus strand of NZ_JADRGN010000033.1, from coordinate 21,616 downwards.
GGGAAAACCGCTGTACTTTATTTTGTGGATCAGTGCTTGAGTTATGCTGGATTCCTTAAAGATTAAGTCGGTCTGATACTCAGTAAAGGGTACAAGACCTTTAAGTCGCTCTGAAGCGTCGTAATACAGTTCCATGCCATGATGCTTGGGTAAGGCATCAAAACAGGTAGGGCAAACAAAGCGGTGTCCCTTGTTCAACCGCTCACCACAGCCTATGCAATAAGCTGGGAATAAGAAGTCGATTATTGGCTCAGTAATAGAACTTATCTTCATCTTCATCGCTCCATTCTAGGTCAAGCCCATCAATCACTTCGCCATATATATCCGAGGGGTAACCTCTTCTGTAGGCCGCTTCACTCAGTCGACGGCGAAGATCGTATTCGTTCTTTGCCTTGGCTCTTTGCCTCTCTACTCGTGGGGCAAGGTAATCCCGAAGAGACGAGTACCAATCATCGTATGGGATTCGTTGCAGTCCTTGCTCAATCAAGCGGGCTGGTACTCCCCTGTTTCTCAGTTCTTGCCGAATTGCTATTGGTCCTTTTCGGAGTGAATAGACCTTGTCTCGAATGTACCGCTCTGCATATCGGTCCTCATCGATAAACTTATCCTTACGTAACTGCTCTATAATCCAGTCGGTTTCGGCAGTGGTTAGTTCTTCGTCAGTCCACTGCTCCAACTTCTCTCGTACCTCCTGCGCCGTCTTTTCATACTTCGCTGTGTACGCTCCCGCTTTTATTAGTAGTCTCTTTAGCTCCTCTTGCTCCATATTTTTACCTTACGATTAGGAACCGAATATTCCCCCTAAAGTCTTTTATGAACTCTACTTCCTTATCGGCAAATAGCTCTCGTAGCTCTGCCACGCATAGTGGATTAATCTCGAAAGCAAATACTTTGGCGTGGTATAGCTCCTTGATTCGGCGGTAAAAGAGGAGCGGGTCTTCATCGGGAACGAATAGAGCCATACTGGGTTCTTGCTCCAATACATGGGGTAATATCTCATTTCGCTCCCGCTCTAGCACATAGGGCGGATTACTGACCACTAGATCGTATGCATCATACATGGGGGTATAGTCGTGAAGGATATCCGCCTCCCTCAAAGTGACCACACCACCCTGATGAGTAATATTCTCCTTTGCCACCTCTAGTGCCATCGGACTTAGTTCCACGGCCTCTACTTTGGCCCCTGCTCTAGCCATAAAGACGGCAATCGCACCACTTCCGGTACAGATGTCGGCGGTCACCGCCCCGGAAAATAAATAGCCGCGCTCGAGAAGCAACTGACACAACTCCTCTGTCTCGGGACGAGGAATCAGTACCCCTGGGCACACTACTAGCTCCATCCCTCCAAAATATGTATGCCCTAGCACATACTGTATAGGTTCACGCCCTAATAACCGAGCCAACCATCCCTTTAAGACATTAATCTTTTGGGTAACTTTGTAGTCACTGACAACCAATAGCGGATAGGGTTTGCCACAAGCCTCCTCAAGCAATTGCCGAGCTATTTGCTCCGCTTCTGCTTCAGGATAATAGGTGAATAGCTCTTGGCTTAACCAACGTTTTGTAGATTGAACATCACTCATAGAGTACAAAGATAGCTGAAATAATGGAAGAGAGACGATATATGGAGCGAGCAATTTATCTTGCTAGCCGTGCCGAAGCGCATCTTATCCAAACCAATCCGAGAGTAGGTGCCGTACTTGTGCATCAAGATCGTATTATCGGCGAGGGTTATCATATGAAGCGTGGCGAAGGACATGCTGAGGTCAATTGTATGGCTAGTGTCCGACCGGTGCATCGTCATTTGATTCCAGATAGCACTATGTATGTCACCCTAGAACCTTGTGCACATCAAGGGCGGACACCCTCTTGTGCCCGTATGCTAGTGGCAGAGAAAGTAAAGCGAGTGGTGGTAGGTACGCTCGATCCATTCCCTGAAGTGTCGGGTAAGGGGTGTGAGATTTTGCGTCAAGGCGGTATAGAGGTGGAAGTGGGTTTGATGCAGGAGGAGTGTCGAGAGCTTGCAAAGGTATTCCTTACGAATCAAGTACAGAAGCGTCCTTATATTACTCTAAAGTGGGCAGAAAGTGCGGATGGCTTTATTGATAGACTACGCAGCCCACAAGAGAACGCTGCTAAAATATCCACCCCATTCATTCAGTTACTAACTCATAAGATGCGGGGAGAGCACTGTGGTATTCTTATTGGTAAAAATACGCTCCTTATGGATAACCCCTCTCTTACAAATCGTCTCTTTCCAGGATTGCCCTCGCCACAAGTTTTTGTGTTAGACCGCTCAAAAGCCACAGCGTCTCTTGTCAGCGACCGAGAGAGGTGGCACTTACTATCCGATACGGATCATCTGCCTAGGCTGATGACGTGGCTACTGGAACAAGGCGTGACCTCGTTGCTCGTCGAAGGAGGGACTCAGGTGCACCAATCCTTTATCCATGCAGGACTGTGGGATATGATACGCCGTGAAGTGAGCCCTATTACTCTTGGTAATGGTGTACCTGCCCCAGTCTTGCCCCACATACTCCTTCCAACCTATTCCGAAGATATTGATGGTCATCTGCTCTATTATTACAATAGATAATCGTGGGGTTATTTTGTAAGGCAGTTCTTTCAGAATATGATAAACGAGGGTGGTGTTAGCTGTAGTATTTGTAGGGGAATAGTTACCTTTGCGATGATAGAATATAATAAAGTATAGATAATGAAGAGAAGAGTAGGGTTATTTCTAGCTGTTGTATTGGGGCTTACTATGGTGGCTAGCGCTCAGGAACGCTTGGTAGACTACGTGCAACCTTTTGTGGGGACTACCAACTTTGGTACTACTAATCCAGGGGCAGTATTACCCCACGGGATGATGAGTGTGGTACCTTTTAATGTAATGGGAAGTGAAGAAAATCGCTTTGATAAGGATGCCAGATGGTGGAGTACTCCTTATGATCATACAAATACTTACTTTACTGGCTTTAGTCATGTTAATCTTAGCGGAGTAGGATGCCCAGAGATGGGGTCGCTTCTCCTGATGGCGACCAGCGGTAAGCTAGATGTGGACTATCGTAATTATGGGAGCACTTATACAGATGAGGCTGCGACTCCTGGTTATTACACCAATAGGCTGACCAAGTACAATATCTTCACAGAGGCTACCACTACGCTCCGAACAGGTATTACTCGTTTCACATTTCCAAAGGGAGAGAGTCATATTCTCCTCAATCTTGGTGAAGGGCTGACCAATGAGACTGGTGCGATGTTGCGCAGGGTAAGCGATACGGAGATAGAGGGTACTAAGTTATTGGGGACGTTTTGCTACAATCCTCAGGCAGTATTCCCTATTTACTTCGTGATGCAAGTAAGCAAGGCTCCCAATAGTCAAGGGTACTGGAAGTATCAGCGTCCAATGAAGGGAGTAGAAGCTGAGTGGGATAAGGACAATGGTCAGTATAAGTTGTACACCAAATATACCAAGGAGCTCGCTGGTGATGATGTGGGCGCCTTCTTTACGTATGATACAGAGGAGGGCGAACAGATAGAGGTGCGTATGGGAGTCTCTTTTGTGAGTATTGAGAATGCTCGTGAAAACCTCCAACGAGAGACTGAGGGACAGAGCTTCGCCGATATTCGTAAGCGGGCTGAGGAGATTTGGGAAGCCGACTTAGCTAGAATACAAGTAGAGGGTGGTACACTAGAGCAGAAGCAGATATTCTATACTGCACTGTACCATACACTCATTCACCCTAATATTTTGCAGGATGTGAATGGAGCATATCCTCAGATGGAGGGGGGGAAGATTCTGAATAGTGGGGTGCACAATAGGTATACCGTATTCTCTTTGTGGGATACGTATAGGAATGTGCACCAATTCCTCTCACTCGTATATCCCGAACGGCAGATGGATATGGTACGGACTATGGTGGCTATGTATGAAGAGCATGGATGGCTGCCTAAGTGGGAGCTTTATGGGCGGGAGACATTGACCATGGAGGGGGATCCTGCTATTCCTGTGATCGTGGATAGCTACTTCAAGGGACTACGAGACTTTGATGTCCATAAAGCTTATGAGGCAATGTATAAGTCGGCGACTACTGTAGGGAAGGATAATCTCCTTCGTCCCGATAATGACGATTATCTTGCGCTGGGCTATGTGCCACTTAGGGAGAAGTACGATAATTCTGTATCTCATGCTTTAGAGTACTATGTGGCGGACAATGCTCTTGCTCTCTTTGCTGATGCATTAGGAAAGAAGTCCGATGCAAAGCGATTTAGGGCTCAGAGCTTGGGGTATAAGAATTATTACAGCAAGGAGTACGGGACATTGAGACCTAAGCTGCCCAATGGAACGTTTCTAGCTCCCTTTAATCCTAAGCAGGGAGAGAACTTCGAACCCAATCCGGGCTTCCACGAGGGTAGTGCTTATAACTATAGTTTCTTTGTTCCCCATGATATTGCTGGGCTTACTAAGTTGATGGGCGGTAAGCAGAAGTTTATCAATGCGCTGCAATCAATATTTGATAAGGGACACTATGACCCTACCAATGAGCCTAATATTGCCTATCCCTATCTATTTAGTTACTTCCGAGGTGAGGAATGGCGGACACAGAAGATGGTGACTGAGCTTCTGAGCAAACACTTCTCTACCCAGCCCGATGGTATTCCTGGCAATGACGATACAGGTACTATGAGTTGCTGGGCACTGATGAGTATGATAGGACTATATCCAGATGTGCCTGGGGTGCCGGAGTACACGCTAACAGCTCCTACATTCGATAGGGTTGTGATTAAACTCAATCCTAAGTATCACGGTAGAGACCAGCTGGTAATAGAAGGGAAACCTATTGGAGATAATCAATACATTAAGGAGATTATCCTTGGAGGGAAGAAGCTGAATAGCCATCGTGTAACGCACGAGCAACTGATGAAGGCAGGACATATTCAATATAAGTACTAATAGTGTATGGCTTTAGAGCGTGACTTAGCTCAGAGGTTCCTCTATCAGGAGGGCGGAAAACTACGTCCAGTAGTGCGTATCGCATCTGTTGGTATTGCGCTAGGAGTATCGTTGATTCTCCTTTCGCTCTTTGTTGTCCAAGGATTTAAGCAAGAGGTGGAGCAAAAGATCAATAGATTCGTAGGCACCATTCGTATCTCTAATCCTGATAATAACTACAACCAGTATTCTATACCTTTGACTGTTACTCCTGAGGCGAGGTCGGAGATAGAGTCAAAAAGCCAGAGTTTATTTCCAGAAGCAAGGGTAACCGGATTTATAGACCAGATGGCTCTCGTGAAGACAGATTCTACTTTTAGAGCCGTGATTATGCATGGTATAGACGAAGGGTATGATAAAGCGTTCTTTGAACAATATTTAGTGGAGGGGCGTCTGCCCAACCTAGCGGTATCTAGAGAGTTATTACTCTCTCAAAAGATAGCAAACTTCCTCGGAGTAGGAGTGGGTGATACATTTCTCGCTTACTATGTGGAGGGCGAACGGGTAAAGACTAGAAAGTATAGTATTGTAGGGCTGATTAATACTGGATTTGATAGCTATGATGAGTATATTGCCCTAACGAGTATAAAGGAGCTCCAAGGTATCAATGGCTGGTCAAAGGAGCAGGTAGGGGGACTTACAGTGACTCTTGATAGTCGAAAGAATGCCTCCAAACTTTATGAAGTGCTTTTCGGTGTGCTGGCCGATAGAAATAGTAAGTACGGTGAGCGCTATGCAATGTTTACGGTAGAGGAGCATAATTATAATTATTTTAGCTGGCTCGATCTCCTAGATGCCAATGTACTTCTAATACTCGGGTTAATGATTGTGGTGGCTGCGATTACTATCATTACTGGAGTCGTTGTGCTGATATTAGAAAAGGTACGGGCTATAGCTACACTTAAGGCACTTGGTCAGCGTAATAGCTCTATCCGAAAGGTATTTAGACTGATGGCGGGAAATATCTTGCTGCGAGGTATTGTGATAGGTAATGTAATTGCTCTTGTAATTGGGGGCGTGCAGTACTACTTTAGGTTGATTCCACTAGATTCCAGCCAATATTATATGAATCATGTGCCGATTATCATTGATTGGCTAACGTTGCTCATCACTAATATACTGGTATTCCTAGTGGTGTTCTTAGTAGTGCTGGTACCTACGGCTATTATCAGTGGTGTGAGTCCGTCCAAGACTTTGAGATTTGAGTAAAATAAAAGAGAGGAACGACCGATTGGTCGTTCCTCTCTTCTCATTTAGAATGGATATCCTATCGCAAGGTGGAAAGCGAGTGGTATCCGCTTGTCGAAAGTATTGATATATTTACCCCCACTTCTCGTAGGATTGTGTAGCCCGAGACCAACATCTAGACGGAGCACTAGAAACTCTAGGTCGTAACGAACTCCAAGCCCTGTACCTAATGCAATATCATTGAGTAAGTACTTCCCCGATAATTCGCCACCAGGTCTATTACTATCGGGTCGTATCAACCATACGTTGCCTGCGTCGATAAAGGTCGCTAATTCCAGAGCCCCAACTGCTCGGTATCGGAGCTCTAGGTTGGCTTCAAAACGAATGTCTCCAGTACGATCCATAAAACTAAGTGGATCCTCTACAAGAGGGGTGTAACCACCAGGTCCTAGGGCGCGCACATTGAAACCACGGATGCTATTGGCACCTCCGGAGTAGAACTGCTCAGTGTAGGGCGCAACATCCATATTGCCATAGCTATAAACTGCTCCAGCGTAAGCACGACTTGCAAACTGTAGTCGGGTATTGAAACGATAGTTGTAGCGGAGCTCTAGTGTCCCCTTTACAAACTGAGCAAATGGTGCTCCAAGTACTTGGTGAGGCTCTCCATTAGTTTGCTTAGCTCCCTTGTAAAATAGAGAGAGGAGATTGCCAGCCTCTGCCACGTATGCTTGAAGGCTGAAACCATGCTTGGATATCGGGTTTTGTAGCTCCCAACCGAATAGATAGTTGGCTTGTGGTATGAACTGGTTACGGAAGGAAAGCCCAAGAATTGGGTTATTGACTATTGCCTCCTCGAATTTCTCCGTCTTGGAGATTAGGTGATTATAACTGATGCTGAGAGGTGTAATAGTATGCCTAATAGATGGACTAGGCTGTAGGTGGTAAGAGATATCCCCTCCAAATTGAGCCTGTTTATAGAAGCGACCTCTATTGAGGAAGGTTCCATTCAGGGATATTTTCGTAGAGGAAGGGTAGGTAGGCAGGTTGCGCCCGAGTATAGGGAAGAGAATCCTTGGGAACGTAAGCGCAGTGGTCAGTCCTAGCTCATAGCTATTGATATCCCAGTTACTACCTTGGGTAGTACGCTTGGTCTCCCATTCGTAGCTCCCTCGGGCAGTGACTGTAAGTAGCTCTCCAGCTCTGAACACATTCTTCCTATTGACCGAGAAGTTGAGTCCTGGTCCTACCTGATTGTTACTCTTGAATCTGAACACTCCTTCTAGCTCTGTAGTATAGGGTCTATCGAGCTGAGAATTGATGACCACATTGAGTCTATTGGTAATGCTGTCTCTCCGACTATCGGGGGAAAAGGAGACATCTGTGTAAGCAAAAGTGTTTAGCTCCGCCATCGAACGAAGGGTGTTCAGCTGCGCTTCCTGACTGTAAAGGGAGTCTATAGCAATACGAATCCTAGGTCGGAGCACAGAAAGGCGGACAGGAGACTTCTTATTATAACGATAGAGTACACCCTCTAGCATCAGACTATCTGTGAGCGGGCTATTAACGCCATCGCGGATATTGTAAGTAATACTACCGATGCGCCAAGGCTTATATGCTTCGGGCAGCATCTTATCGGATAGCCTTACCCTCAGTTGTACTTTATTAGGGACCTGAACGGTATCTGCTTCGTATACTATGTGATTGGGTTGGAAGTAGTAGTACCCTTTGGAGCGTAGCTGATCACTGATACGGGTTCGTTCGTTCTCGAGGGGTAGTACACCGAAGGGCTGACCTTTTTTGAGTAAAGACACCTTGGGCGAATAGAGCTCCCCAAGATTCTCCAAAGGGATATCGGATAGATTATAGTTGATGCTATCTAATAGGTGTGGCTCACCCATAAATACCGTATAAATGGTTTTAGCACTTATGGAATCCTTACTTACCTCTACCTCGGGTGTTACTCTACTTCTAAAGTAGCCGTACTCTCTCAGCACTTGCTCCGCAACTGAGGCTCTAAGCGTAGGGTTTACTTCAGAGATTAGTATTGGCTCCTGAGCAAAAGTCTTATACAACCAACGACCAAAGAAGTTATTGGACTTGGCGTAGTGCTTATTGATATAGAAGGGGTAGGTAAAGGGTAGTCGCAGAGAGGCCGAGCCAAACAAACTGTTATTGGGTTTGTAGTTGAGTATCTCTGCCATGTCTTTACGGGCAAGACGGTTATTGACTGTCCCTTCACCACCTTTGTCTTCGAAGGCAATCTTTTTGACACCTGTGTAGTACAGTTCTCCCTCGGGAATATATTGTGCTACAGAGCAGCTCCCCAGAAGCAATAACAAAGCCAGTGTAGGGAGTACTATCTGATTATTCTTTCTCATCTTTCTCATCTTCATCATTCTTTAGGATGGCCTCCTGTTGTTGCCTTGGCTTTATCTGCCAAATAGCTCTTGGGGTGGTGAGGTCGGAGCCAAGAGGCTTAGAGAACTTGAATAGCTCTCCTAGCTTATTGAGCTTGCGGCGAATCACATAACCCATACCGGTCTCTATTACCTCTCCATCTAGGATATTCTCATAATTCTTATTATGGAAGAGGCGGAGGTAGTGCGTGCCTGCTTGATCTAGCTGATAGTCTAGTGACATATTATCGATAAAGGACTGACGAATACCAGCTGCTGCCGCACCCGTTACCATCCTACCGCCCATCTGTATGCTGATACGATTATTCATAAATCGTTTCGTGATGCTATAGGAGTAGTTGGTTCCTTGTCCGTAGGCGTTGGTGCCATCCGTCACACCTAGATTGATTTCAGCGTCTAGGGCTTCTCCCGCAAGTGAATTGAGCTGGCTTGCCAGCACAGAAGCAAGTGTACTATTGACATCAAAGCCTCTTGTGTTAGCGACGCCACCGCTACCAAAGTAGTGCCCTGTCGTAAGTAGCATAATGGACTGCCTTGTCTGCTCCTCCTGGCTGAGACCAGATAGGGTGTTGCGCATGGTGAGGTCTTGAGGTGCTTCTGTCTTAAAACGCAATTTAAGATTGTCTAGACCATTCTCCGCTATTACGCTTACTTGGAAGTCAACTTGTCGTGCCGGTTCGCCTGGTAAGGTCACGTTACTCCTTACCATAGAGGTCGCTTGGATATCTATATCAGGTTCCATAAGTATACCATTCCATGCCACCTTACTACCAGGACGTATTGTGAACTTCCTAGAAATAGGTGGGAAGCTGAGGAGGATATCACCCTCTTGGATATTATAAGTACCATTAAAGGTCATTGCACCATAAGGAGGCATAGAGAGTGTAAAGTCGCCACCACCCTTTATGGATGCTCTATTTGAAGCGATGATGGTCTTCACCTGTGCTGCTGGGTCAATGTGTATTGCCAAGCGGATGTCCATACCGCCAAGGGATAGACTATCTACAACGCTCTTCTTCTTGGCAAAAAGAGTATCGGCGAAGTCGGTAAACTCTACTAGGTTCTGATACCCGTTTCGAACCTGTAACTCCCCATCTTGGGATTGGTAGGTAACATCAGTATCTCCCTTGAGAGACACATTTCCTGTCAGGGTAAAGGCACTCAATGGTCCACGGAGCCAAAGATTGGCATCCGAATTGACCCGACCAAAGAGCATCGTCTCCCTAGTCTGCTGGGAGTTGAGCAATAGCACGTCATTACCTGTGATACGGAGGTCAATTGGCATTTGATTGCCCAAAGATAGGCTGCCATCCATTGTCAGTTTACCATTGCTAGCAATAAGGTCAAACTTATCCATGACCACATTATCCTCCACTACCAATATTGGCTTGCTATCCATTCGGTAGGTCTCATTGGCAAATGGCATATAGAGCTTGGCTTCCTTGAGCATTAGCTGACCATTGAGCTTACCTGTAGGAGCGCTCTTTATATCTTGGTTTGTATCGTAGTTCCTAAGTTCGCCAAATAGCAGTCCGCTCAGCTCCGCATACTTCTCTGGGAGGAATGGATTGGCTTTATCCAGTGGTAGATCCTTTATCTTCAGGTCGAAGCGAGATGCTTCCTTATCCTTCGGCGCAAATCCATTAGCTATCGCCACCTCCTGGTTGTTGAGTAGGACATTGGCAACCAATGCACGCCCTAGATTGTCATCCTCTGCCGTAGCCTTTGCCTGTAGTGTACCGATAGGCTTTTGGTTGAAGAAGAAGTCTTTTACTTGCGCATCCGCAATATATTCGCTTCTCTTATCTGGCAGTTGTAGCCAGTCTGCTGTCAGATTGAGCGACCCAGATAGGTTTGGGATAAACTCAATACCATCTAGCTGGGAGAGGAGTAGGTCGGTGACATTGGCTCGTAAGAGATGTCCCCGATTATCGGGTACATCGTTGACGGTAATCTTCGCTCCTCTGTCGGTCGAAAGCATTACATTGGCTTTAATCTTGCTCCTATCCGAAGCTGGAAGGGTTACGTAGTCGTCCTCAAGTACATTAAACTTATTATACGCCAATACAATTGGGTCTGGTGTGAAGCCAAAGGTCAGATCTCCATTGGACTGATTGAATAGCTCCATACCCAATTGGATAAACTCCCTTTGTTTGGCATCCTTCCAATTGAGATAAGCCTCACTGCGTTTGACATTGGAGGAGAGTGATAATATGATATCAAAAGCTTTCTGATTGCGGAACTGCTCTTTGTGCACCGTTGCCATAGCCGTAAAGAAAGCAGAGTCTTGCTGTAGCACAAGGTCGATATTATCCACCCTAAAGGTATCCACCTGTAGGTAGGTAATTACACCTAATCCCGACATGCCTTCTCCCTGTACCGTCTTTAAGTCTATATTGGTAGATATTGCTCCCAATCTATGTTCATCTAGGTAAGCGCGCAGCAAGTTTTGTCTACCCATCTCGAGACTAACTTCCATATTGGGATAGTACTCTATCCAAGGTGCCATATTCATCTGCCCTATCGAGTCGGCAATAGACTTCTGAACCTCCTGTATTACCTTGGAGATACGATTCGTGAAGTCATTGAGTCCATTCTGAGCTTCAAACCTTAGCGATAGGTCTCCCGACGATACCTTCGCACTCATCTGAGTATTCGATGTGTGTGCTGTGATATAGGTGTTCTCTTGGGGTTTGATAATACCCTTATCGGTGGTGAGAATGAAGTTTTCTATTTCTCCTTCAAAGTTGTGATTCTCCTTTAGGTCACTGAGGATATTGCTTCTCAGCTCCATCTTACCTGCCTGCAGGATAGGAATATTCACCCCTAGCATTGATGGCACCACCGTATCCACCAATATATTGATACTACCGGCAACGCTATCTCTCCTTAGGAATACGTCTGTTTGGGCAGTCATCTTGAGCACTTCATTGTCACTATTTAGCGCAGCGAAGAACTGATTGTTTCTTAATTGTGAGAGCAGCATCACATTCCTTAGGCTATGCTGTTTGTAGCTTACGGAGTCTACATTCAGATAGAGGATAGCGTGAGTGCGGGGACTAAATATGTCGGTGCCACGTCCTTCCAAATTGATGGTTGCTGAAGCTGCACCAATAGTGTCCGTTGGTAGAAAACTCTGGAGGTCTAGTTCGTTGATTCTTAGATCTGCCTGGTATTCCTTGGTGTCTGGTCTGTAGAAAGCATTACCGATAATACTTCCTCCATAGTTGGTATTGAGTAGCTGAATATCTGTACGTACTTCCCGAGCCGAATAGGAAGCTGAGCCTTTTACCTCTAGTCCTCCAGGGATATCCCATGTAGGGACAGAGCCAGGTTTTCCTTTGTTGAGGAAATGTACGATTACTGGCTTGAGCTGCTCTCCCGCAAGGATATTGTAGGTGGTGGTGAGCTTTCGGCGAGAAGAAAGGGCGTCATTGGCTGTACCCTTTAGACTGAGGTCTATAACATTATCTCTCTTGAGTGATACCGCATACTTCATATCGGACTCCATGATACCAGCGGCATCGATATCTACCTCATACGCTTCTTCGGGAAGCCCCTCAAGACCTCCTAAGAACCTCTTGACTTCCTCTAGCTTGAGTGTGCCAAATAGATGAAAATCGGCGCGTCCAATACTGTCTGGAATCCAACCGTCAAATGGCAAATCAGCATAACCCTTTACCCGAGTCTCATCTATGCGCAATTCTAGATCTTCTACCCTGAGTCGTGTACTATCTTTTTCTGCGACAAATGAAGCATCACCAACGACTACACCATCACCTACGCTGTAGTATAGGCTGCGGATATCGCCACTCGTATCATAGGCTCCGCCGTACCTTACTTTTCGACCATCCACCTTGCCTACCCACGGCATAGGGAGTCGCTCCATCTCATCTCCGAGGGCAGTGACTCCTGCTTCCATAGTAATACGATCAGCTTGGTAGTAACTATCTCGGAGATTAACCTCTCCATTTGTAATGTCTCCCTTGGAGATATAAGCCGCTATCTGCATAGTATCGGGATAGAGCCATAAGTCGGCAGATAGGTTGCGTACCTCTGCATTATTGAAGGTGATAACCATCTGAGTGCTGTCAGGACTATCTGGCTTAGGTATCGTATCGAGTAGGATATCTATCCTTACATCAGCATCATGGAGTAGTAGCGCATCACCATCCATACTGAGTGTCTTGAGGTCTACATCTAGCCTATTGAGACTCAGTATCCCGATTTTTCCCGTAATGTGGATAGAGTCATTGCTGAGGGGGAGGTCTACACTCGCTTTTTGTAATAACACCTTGGAAATAGGCAGGCTGCCGCCACGGAGTAGCGGTAAAATACTAATATCTGCTGTGAGCAAATCTACCTCTCCTACTAGATCTCCAGTCTCAGCACTAGTTGCAAGAACCTTCTCTAGTTTTAGCTTTACGGGAAATCCGACTCGAATATTTCCAATCTCGAGGTTGAAGCCCGTGGCTTTGGCTACTTCGCTCCGAGTAGATGAGACAATCCAATTCTGTACTGCTGGGATGTACAGCAATGCCGTTAGTAATAATAGGACTGCTATTGTCCCGAGTATCGTTCCACCAATCCACTTCAAAAGCTTTATCCACCATGGACTTTGCTTTTGAGGTGTTTGCTCCTCATTATGCTCCTCTCCTTCGGGGAGACTAGAGGTGTTATCTGGCGATTGTTGAATCACTTCCTCCTCTTTCTCTTTCATTTCTTGTAGTTCTGCTCAAATGTCCTTGCAAACTTAATTATATTTCGGCAAATCTTTGGGTTCTACCGACTAAATCAGTGTGTTTTATTCTTTTTGTAAGCCGTGAAAAGAAATATAGTCTCTTGCAAGTAGATAATGATGGAAGCTTAAGTTTACTCTTGTTCGGTACAGTTTCCTCGTTCTGTTCTCTATAACCTAATTACGACTACTGGGTAGATCTCTTACAGTCCCTCGCGGGAGGGACTGGAGTTCTTCTGTGGAGAGACTGGAGTCCCTCCCCAGAGAGACTCTCGCCGCTATAGTATATCGGAGTGCGCTACTCTACCTATTAGTATTTACACCTGATGCTAGAGAAAAATCCGAGTCCATAGATTAATACTTTCTAATAGAGCACTATCTCTTAGTAGTAAATATTAAAGAAGGTTTATTCCTGGGAAGTTCGGAGAACCGCTCTTGGATACGTGTGTGGTAGTCTAGTGGTTTTTTTGTATCTTTGGCTATTGATTTATTTGGTGTAGTATGCCAGTTTGGCGTAGGTCTGCACGTGAAAAATGTGTATATATTAGAGTAGAATGCAAGAGGAGTTGAAGCAGGGGGGGAAGATCATTGAGGTCAATCTTGAAGAGCAGATGAAATCGGCTTACATAGACTATGCGATGTCTGTGATCGTTAGCCGTGCTTTGCCTGATGTCCGTGATGGGTTTAAGCCAGTCCATAGACGCATATTATATGGCATGAATGAATTGGGCAATACGCCCGATAAGGCCTATAAGAAGTGCGCACGTACCGTGGGAGACGTAATGGGTAAGTATCATCCTCATGGTGATAGCTCTATATATATGGCTCTAGTGCGCTTGGCTCAGGAGTGGTCTATGCGTTATACACTTGTAGATCCTCATGGTAACTTTGGGTCGGTAGATGGTGATGGGCCTGCAGCGATGCGTTACACCGAAAGTAGACTCGCCCCATTGGCTATGGAAATGCTCGCTGATATCAATAAGGAGACTGTAGATATGGTGCCTAACTATGACGATTCTACTACCGAACCGTCGGTGCTACCTACTCGTATCCCCAACCTTTTGGTGAATGGTGCCTCTGGTATTGCGGTAGGTATGGCAACTAACATGGCTCCGCACAATCTCACAGAGGTAATGCAGGGCGCTCTCGCTTATATCGAGAAACGGGGCGATATTACCATTGATGAACTGATGGAGTACATCAAGGCTCCAGACTTCCCTACAGGGGGAACTATCTATGGATACCAAGGGGTGAAAGATGCTTTCCATACTGGTAGAGGTAGGATTGTGATTCGAGGTAAGGCAGAGATTGAGGTGGTGGGTCAGCATGAGCAGATTATTATCACTGAGATTCCATATAATGTAATCAAGAAGGATCTAGTTAAGAGTATTGCTGATCTTGCAACGTCTAAGAAGATAGAAGGCATCGCCAATGTGCAGGATGAGTCGAGTGGCAAGATAGGAATGCGTATCGTTGTTGACGTTAAGCGCGATGCCAATGCTGGTGTGGTACTCAATAAATTATATAAGTACACCACGCTGCAAAGCTCTTTTAGTGTTAATAATATTGCCCTCGTGGATGGCCGTCCTAAGCTTCTCAACCTCAAGGATCTTATTGGTGAATTTGTTAAGCACCGCCACGAAGTGGTTACAAGACGTACCATCTTTGATCTTCGCAAGGCAGAGGAGCGGCTTCATATCCTTGAAGGTCGTATTATTGCTGCCGATAATATCGACGAGGTGGTAGCTATCATAAAGGCTTCTCAGAGGCAGACCGAAGCAATTGAGAAATTAATGGCTCGCTTCAGCCTCTCTCAGATACAGGCTCGTTCTATAGTAGAAATGCGCCTAGGACAGCTCACTGGCATGGAGCTGGATAAGCTACGCGCTGAGTATGATGAGGTAACTCAGAAGGTTGCATACTATAAGGAGATACTTGCTGATGAGAACATCTTATATGGCGTTATCAGTGACGAGATACAGGAGATTATCGATAAGTATGGCGATGCTCGCAAGTGTGATATCGTATACGCTACTGCCGATATGAACCCTGAGGACTTCTATTCGGATGATGATATGGTGATCACTATTTCACACTTCGGATATATTAAGCGTACTCCACTCGTAGACTTCCGCGCTCAGAGCCGTGGTGGGGTGGGAGCTAAGGGCTCTGATACTCGAGAGGAGGACTTTGTGGAGTATATCTACTCTGCATCTATGCATGCTACACTGATGTTCTTTACTGACCAAGGTCGCTGCTATTGGCTTAGGGTATTTGAGATACCTGAGGGGGCAAAGAATGCAAAGGGTAGGGCTATTCAGAACCTACTCAATCTCGAGCCCAATAGTAGTATCACTGCGGTGCTGAGGGTAAAGAACCTTACAACAGATGAGGACTTCGTCAATTCTCACTACCTCACCTTCTTCACAAAGGAAGGATTGGTACGTAAGTCTAGGCTTAAGGACTTCTCTCGCCCACGTCAGTCAGGCATCATTGCTATTAAGCTCCGTGATGAAGATAAGGTAGTAAGTGTAATGCTCTCCAATGGTAAGTGCGACTTCGTAATCGGTAGTAAGCATGGTAGGGCAGTTCGTTTCAGCGAGAGTGTGCTAAGACCTCTCGGTCGAAGCTCAATGGGTGTGAGGGGTATGCGCCTTGCTGATAGCCTTGATGAGGTTGTGGGGGCAGTGAGTATCAAACACCCTGAGGAGGAAACGATACTCGTAATTTCAGAGAATGGTTATGGGAAACGCTCCTACCTGGAGGATTACCCTCTTCGTAACCGAGGTGGTAAGGGTGTAATCACTCTGAAGGTGACAGAAAAGACCGGGGAGCTTGTCTCTATCCATAGCGTGACAGATGAGCATGATATTATGATCATCAATAAGAGCGGGGTGACGATCCGCACAAGCATGAAGAACATAGCCATAATAGGTAGAAATACTCAAGGGGTGAAGCTTATCAACCTCTCTAAGCGTGGCGATGAGATTGCTAGTACCTGTCGTGTGCTATCGGAGGAGGAACCGGAGGAGGAAGACCTTTCAGAGGGCGTCTTTGTCGAAGACGGCATTGAGGAGGTCGATGGAGTAGATGTGGATGTGAACGAGGAGGACGACGAGGATAAGGATTAAACCAGTGTCGTATTCTCTTGTCACAATAGTGTGATACAAGAGAAGTAGAATGGAATAATTAATTGTATATATTAGAAAAGACATGAAGACTAAGTTTTTCTTAAGTATCCTATGCGCTCTAATGATTGTACCTGCCTTTGCACAGGAAAAGGTAGTGAAGGAGATTGAGCGCTCAGTGAAGAGAGATGGTGCTAACCTAGAGGAGGCACGTACACTAATCAAAGCAACTCTTACTAACCCTGAGACTGAGAACTCTGCATACGCTTGGTATGTAGCTGGTCTAGTGGAGGAGAAGGCTGTAGAGCGCGGTTTCGTAAAGCAGCAGATGGGTCAGGAGGTGACTGAAGCAGAGTTTTATGCTCCTGTTTTGAATATGATTAACTTCTACCAGAAGGCAGCTGAACTTGATCAGATGCCTAATGAAAAGGGTAAGGTAAAGCCTAAGTACACTAAGAACATCCAGAAGGCTATTGAGAACTACTATGGCTTTCTTATCGATGGCGGTAATGCTCACATGCAGGCACAAGAGTTTGCAGAGGCTAATAAGTATCTCTCTAAGTTTGTTGAAGTAAAGAAGATGCCTCTTTTCGAGGGTACTAACGTTGCAGCACAGGACTCAACTGGCATGCAGGTAGCATTCTTCTCAGCTTATACGGCTTCTATGATGAAGGATAACCAAGAGGCTGCTATCAAGGAGCTCCAAGCTATTAAGGAGGTGCCTTACGAGCAGAACCTTGTTTATCAGCTCCTCGCTAGCCAATATATTACTAGCGGTGATACGCTTAGCTTTGAGAATACTGTAGAGGAGGGTCTTAAGCTGTTCCCTAACGATCAGTGGTTGATGGCAAATTATGTAGATCGCCTACTAAAGAAGGGTGAGTCTGAGAAGGCTGTTAGCACGCTAGAGGAGGCTATCAAGAAGGAGCCTACCAATGTAAACCTTTTGGCTATTGCAGGTAATGTGTATATCACTAATCTCAACGATTATCAGAAAGCAGAGAAGCTATTCCTTAATGCGCTTGAAATGGATCCTGATAACGTAGATGTTAACTTCGGCCTTACTCAGGTATACTTCAACCAAGCGCTTGTGATGATGGACGAGGCTAATAATACAATGGACAACAAGAAGTATGAGGAGATAAAGGCACAGGCAGCTGAGCTGTATAAGAAGGCTCTCCCATACCTTGAGAAGGTTCACAAGATTCAGCCAGACAACGAACAGATTACCCAAGCACTCAAGAATACCTACTACAACCTAGGTATGGAGGATAAGGTAGCTGAGCTTGATAAAGCTGCACAATAATATATAGGACTATAAGTCCTTCTCTTACAGAGGGTGTACCGAAATGTGTTTTGCAGAGCAAAACCATCGGTACACCCTCTATTTTGCTGCATTAAAATAATTATAGAGATATGTAGCTAATCATAATAATTTCGCTACATTTGTGCAGTAGCTTAGTGCTACCGTGAGTGAAGCTGAATGTATCATAGCGTCTGATGGACGCTCTAAAACGTATACGAATATGGCAAAGAAGAATTACGTACTTGATACGAATGTAGTCCTACACGACTTTAAATGTATTGAAAATTTTCAGGACAATAATGTCTATATACCTATTACTGTACTTGAGGAAGTAGATAAGTTCAAGAAGGGTTATGAGCAAATCAACTTCAATGCTCGTGCCTTTACTCGTATCCTAGATGATAAGATAGCCAAAGCCGAGGGCACTCGATCCAAGTCTCGAAAGGGTATTAAGATAGATGAGAATGGGGTGCAGATTAATGCAGACGGAGGTAAGGTTTTTATCCTTACTAATGGACAGCACAACAAGAAGGTGAGCGATATATTCAGACAGGATCTTAATGATCATCGCATCCTATCTGCTGCCCTAACTCTTTCAGAGAGCTCTGAGCTCCCTACCATTCTCGTAACAAAGGATGTCAACCTCCGTATTAAGGCAATTTCGCTAGGGCTACAAGCAGAGGATTATACCACCGATCAGGTAGACGTGGATGATGTATTTGCTCAGAATTATAGTGAGGTGCAGGTCGATGACCCAGGGATAGTAGATAGTCTGTATGTGTCCAAAGGCGCAGGAGTGGCTATAGAAGAGCTCTCATTGCCATTTACTCCGCAGCCCAATCAGACGTTTGTCATCAAAAGTCCACAGAGTACTGCTCTAGTGCGTGTGGATAATGAGGCAGAGAAAGCAAGAAGTATTGAGAAGCGAACCTACATGGGTATTACGCCAAGGAATGCCGAACAGACGATGGCGCTAGACCTACTCTCCGACCCATCACTCTCACTGGTAGGGATCACAGGTACGGCAGGTACAGGTAAGACTCTCCTTGCTCTTGCTGCGGCTCTTGACATGGCGGATAACTACCAACAGATAATATTGGCTCGTCCTATCGTATCGCTTGCGAATAAGGACATAGGCTTTTTGCCAGGAGATTACAAGCAGAAGATTATGCCTTATATGCAACCACTATTTGATAACCTCAACGTTATCAAGAGTCAGTTCAGCGAAGGCTCTCCTCAGCTCGCCAAGATAGAAGGAATGCTCACGAGTGAGAAGCTTGTGATAGAAGCGCTAGCGTATATCCGTGGTAGAAGCCTCACCAACGTAATTTGTATTATCGACGAGGCACAGAACCTCACCCCACAAGAGATCAAGACCGTAATTACCAGAGCGGGAGAGAACACCCGCATGATATTTACTGGCGATGTTCACCAAATAGATAGCCCATATCTCGATACCCGAAGTAATGGACTTGCTTACATGATTGAGCGGATGCGTGGAGAGGAATTCTTTGGACATGTCAATCTAATTCAGGGTGAGCGCTCTCACCTTAGTGACGTAGCAGCACGTAAATTGTAAGAAAGGGAATACTAAATATATATCACACAATTGCGAAATGAAAAAGAAATCAATTAAGTTCAGTCTCATTTATCGAGACATGTTCCAGAGCTCTGGTAAATACCAGCCAAGGGTAGATCAGTTGGAGCGTGTAGCTCCCGCCATCGTTGAGATGGGGTGCTTCGCACGTGTAGAGACCAATGGCGGAGCATTTGAGCAGGTTCAGCTACTCTATGGAGAGAACCCCAACAAAGCTGTTAGAGCATTCACAAAGGTCTTTCATGAGGCAGGTATCCAGACCCACATGCTAGACCGTGGTCTCAATGCCCTACGTATGTATCCAGTGCCTGCCGATGTCCGTAGGCTGATGTACAAGGTCAAGAAAGCACAGGGTACCGATATCACTCGCATTTTCTGCGGTCTCAATGATGTGCGCAATATCATCCCCTCTATCCATTATGCTAAGGAGGCAGGAATGATTCCTCAGGCAGCGCTTTGTATCACTCACTCACCTATACATACCGCTGAATACTACACCAACATCGCTTTCCAACTCATAGATGCTGGTGCACCTGAGATTTGTCTCAAGGATATGGCTGGAATCGGCCGTCCGACCGTACTTGGTAAGATTGTAAAGGCTATTAAGGAGCGCAACCCCGAGGTAATTGTTCAGTACCACGGTCACTCTGGTCCAGGTTTCTCCCCTGCCTCCATGCTAGAAGTTGCTCGCGCTGGGGTCGATATCCTCGATGTAGCAGTAGAGCCTTTAGCTTGGGGGAAAATCCATCCTGATGTAATTACCATCCAGCAGATGCTCAAGGCAGACGGCTTTGATGTTCCAGAGATCAATATGAACGCATACATGAAGGTACGTAGCCTTACACAGGAATTCCTCGACGACTTCCTCGGTTACTTTACCAACTTCGGTAACCTTCAGAGCTCTTCTCTCCTAGTTGGTTGTGGTCTGCCTGGTGGTATGATGGGTTCTATGATGGCAGATCTCAAGGGAATCCACTCAGCTATCAATATGTACCACAAGCAGAATGGCGAACCAGAAATATCAGTAGACGATCTCATGGTAAAGCTATTTAACGAGGTAGAATATGTGTGGCCAAAGCTCGGTTACCCACCACTCGTAACCCCATTCAGTCAGTATGTCAAGAACGTCGCTCTTATGAATGTATTTAATATGGAGAGAGGCGAAGGTCGTTGGCAAGCTATTGATAAGAATACTTGGGGTATGATTACAGGTAAGTCTGGTAAGCTACCAGGCGAACTTGCTCCAGAGATTGTTGCCCTTGCTAAGGAGCAGGGCGAGGAGTTTACTGATGCTAACCCACAGGATAATTATCCTGACGAGCTTGATAAGTTCCGCAAGATGATGGACGAAGAGGGCTGGGACTACGGCGAGGATGATGAGGAGCTCTTCGAGTTCGCTATGCATGAGCAGCAGTACCGTGACCTCAAGAGTGGTGTGGCAAAGCAGCGCTTCGAAGCAGATCTTGCAAAACTCAAGGCAGAGGCTCAGGCAAAGAAGGGCGTAACACCTGATGAGATCAAAGCTCTTCAACGTGCTAATTATATCCCAGTAACTGCCCCAGTCAGTGGACAGATATTCTGGGAGGTCGACTTTGAGGATCGCTCAGCAGCTCCTTCAGTTGGCACATCATACCGTGCAGGTAGCAAGATGTGTTTTATCCAGACCAACGTATTATATACGGTCGATGTCCTTGCTGGCGTGTCAGGTCGTATCCGTGAGATCGTTGCGGAACAAGGCGCCAACGTGCGTAAGGGTGATGTGATTGCCTACATGGATGAGTGTACCGACTTTCTTCCAGGAGAGGAAGTAAAGAAAGAGGGTGTAACTCGTATCGAAAAGACCCCTTATGTAGGAAAAGCAACTAAGTAATTTACTTAGGTATTATAAGTACTAGCAAGATGGGGGTGTGTCAAAACTAATGTTTTGATGCACCCTCTTTCTTGCTCCTATTAATGGCGAAAGCCCCAACTTTCACAAGTCAGGGCTTTGTCATGTCATAAAGATTTGGTATCTTTATGTATATCAAATAATTATATATGATAAAGATACCATTTCGCCCATACATTCACAAAAGGTCAATGCTCTTTCCTCAGAGACTTGACGAGGATATTTGTGAAAATGACCCTGTTAGAGTTGTGAATGCTATCATTGATGGCATAAATACAGATAATATCTATGGTCTGTACAGCAAGCTAGGTCGATACCCCTACCATCCCAAGATGATGCTCAAGGTGATTATTTA
>NZ_JADRGN010000032.1:0-23741 GCF_018206105.1 Porphyromonas levii | reverse complement strand
CTAATATATTATATGTGAAACTATCTCTGCCTCAAAGATACCCATTTCCTCAAAACCACTACACCTCACCAGACAATATAAAGGGGGATTGCCTCTGTTGGAAGCAATCCCCCTTCGTTCGTTGTACTTCTATAGATTACTGTGCTAGAAGAATCTTCATGATCTCGATAGCAGCCTTGGACACAGATGTCCCAGGACCAAAGATAGCTGCGACACCAGCTTTGTAGAGGAAGTCATAATCCTGAGCTGGGATGACACCTCCAGCAATAACGATAATATCCTCGCGACCGAGCTTCTTGAGCTCAGCAATAACCTGAGGCACTAGGGTCTTGTGTCCAGCAGCGAGAGAAGAAACGCCTAGGACGTTCACATCGTTCTCTACAGCATCACGCGCTGCCTCAGCTGGGGTTTGGAATAGAGGTCCCATATCCACATCAAAACCTACGTCGGCATAGCCAGTGGCAACTACCTTCGCACCACGATCGTGACCATCCTGTCCCATCTTGGCAATCATTACACGTGGCTGACGACCCTCTTTCTTCGCAAACTCCTCTACGAGGCGAACAGCCTCAGCGAAGTTAGGATCAGTGCTTGTCTCTGATGAATACACTCCTGAAATAGTACGAATAATAGCTTTGTAACGCCCTACGACTTCTTCGCAAGCATCTGAAATCTCTCCTAGTGAAGCCCTTACCTTAGCTGCTTCTACTGCGAGCTCAAGGAGGTTGCCAGTCTTGGTACGTACTGCTTCGGTGATGGCAGCTAGAGCCTTCTGCACTGCAGCCTCATCGCGATTACTGCGAAGCTGCTTTAGGCGATCTATCTGCTGGGTACGTACTGCAGTATTATCGACCTCAAGGATATCAATTGGATCCTCCTTTTCGAGGCGATACTTATTTACACCCACGATAATCTGGTTCTTAGAGTCAATACGAGCCTGAGTTCGTGCAGCTGCTTCCTCGATACGGAGCTTTGGAAGTCCGCTCTCAATAGCCTTTGCCATACCGCCCATATTCTCTATCTCTTGGATATGCTCCCAAGCTTTGTGTACAAGCTCGTTGGTAAGGCTCTCAACGTAATAAGAGCCTGCCCATGGATCTACTTCACGGGTAACATTGGTCTCCTCTTGGATGTATATCTGAGTATTACGAGCGATACGAGCAGAGAAATCGGTAGGCAGTGCAATAGCCTCATCAAGCGCATTGGTATGAAGCGACTGAGTATGACCAAGGGCTGCACCCATTGCTTCTATACAAGTACGACCTACATTATTAAATGGGTCTTGCTCTGTAAGTGACCAACCAGAGGTCTGGCTATGTGTACGTAGTGCCATAGACTTGGGGTTCTTTGCACCTAGACTCTTGGTTATCTTTGCCCAAATCATACGTGCGGCTCTCATCTTGGCAATCTCCATGAAGTGGTTCATACCAATAGCCCAGAAGAACGACAAACGTGGAGCGAACTTATCGATATCCATACCTGCCTTTATACCAGCACGGAGGTACTCCATACCATCGGCAAGAGTGTATGCCATCTCGATATCTGCCGTAGCACCTGCCTCTTGCATGTGATAACCTGAGATAGAGATAGAGTTGAACTTCGGCATATTCTGCGAAGTGTACTCAAAGATATCTGCGATAATACGCATTGAAAACTCTGGTGGGTAGATATACGTATTACGCACCATGAACTCCTTTAGGATATCATTCTGAATGGTTCCTGCCATTTCCTCTTGCTTTGCGCCCTGCTCTAGACCAGCTACGATATAGAAAGCAAGAATAGGAAGCACAGCACCGTTCATCGTCATGGATACCGACATCTTATTCAATGGAATACCATCAAATAGTATCTTCATATCCTCGAGAGAACAAATAGATACTCCTGCCTTACCCACATCACCCTCTACGCGCTCGTTATCTGCATTATAGCCACGGTGCGTTGGGAGGTCAAACGCTACTGAGAGACCCTTCTGACCACTTGCTAGATTACGACGATAGAATGCATTGGACTCCTCGGCGGTTGAGAATCCTGCATACTGTCGGATAGTCCAAGGCCTCATCGTGTACATCGTACTATATGGACCACGTAGATATGGTGGCACACCAGCTGCGTACTGGAGGTGCTCCATGCCTTCAAGATCTTCCTTTGTATATACACTCTTTACATCGATAAGCTCTGGGGTCTTCCAGTCATATCCGATGCCGTTCTGCTTATTAAACTCAGCCACACTAGGCTGTGCCCATCCACCTTCTAGGATGTTAATGTCTTTGTATGTTGGTTTCATATCGTCCTTCCTCTTACTTTGCGCTCCTTGGCTTGATACCCATAAGCTCGTTGAACTTCTGCATTGTCTCCAATACATTCACCTTCACGTGGACAAAGTGCTCAATACCCTTAGCCTGTAGTTCCTCCATGCATGCTGGAGCACCTGCGATAACCAGTGGTATTTCTCCCTTAAGAAGCTCATAAGCCTGCGGACCATACTCCGCATACTCATCATCGCTTGAACAGAGGACTACGATATCTGCGTTGGCTTTCTTTGCTGCCTCAACACCCTCAGCTACGGTCTCAAATCCTAGGTTATCAATCAATTGATAGCCTGCAGTAGCGAAGAAGTTGGAGCTAAACTGTGAGCGCGCTAGCCTCATAGCGAGGTTGCCAATAGTAAGCATAAATACCTTAGGGGTCTTACCACTAGCCTCGGTAGAGAGACGAAGCTCCTCAAAGTCAGAAGCACCACGGCGCTTGTCGAGCGCAGTTACCTCTACGCCCTCCTTCTTGCTATTATCTACCCTTTTTGTTTCCTCAGTAGCTTTCTCCGTAAAGTTAGGGAAGATGTTGGTACCTAGTATATTCTCTCGACGGGTAGCAATCGCCTTATGGCGAGCATTGTTAGACGCATTTACTGCCTCTTGAATCTGACCTTCATCGGCGAGCTTAGCAAATCCTCCTTGCTCCTCTACCTCTAAGAAGAGCTTCCATGCTTGCTCAGCGATAGCCTCGGTAAGGTGCTCGATATAGTAAGAACCTCCAGCAGGATCCACCACCTTATCGAAGTGGCTCTCCTCCTTCAGGAGAAGCTGCTGATTACGAGCAATACGGTGACTAAAGTCACTACCTGCAGGATTGTAATGCTTATCGAACGGATGTACCAAGACTGAGTGTACACCAGCTATAGTAGCACTCATGCTCTCGGTCATAGTACGGAGGAGGTTCACGTATGCATCGTAGATAGACTTATTCCACCAAGTAGTTTCAGCATTGACAACTACCTTCATAGCTCGCTGACTCGCATTAGCATCATTTGCCTTTACGATGAGCGCCCAGAGCCAACGCATAGCCCTAAACTTAGCTATCTCCATGAAGTAATTAGACCCGATACCCATATCAAAGCGCATCCGCTCAGCTACTTCAGAGGAACTCTTACCGCTCTTCTCTGCTATCTTAGCCAACATATCTGCACCAGCTGCAAGGGCATAACCTAGCTCCTGATAAATATAAGCACCAGCATTAACTAGGTCTGAGCTCTGGAAAGTGAAGCATGCAAACTGCTTTAGTGGCTCCGCTGCCTTCAGAACCGCTACAGAAGTTTCTAGCCACTCAGCCCAACGAGCGCCCTTTCCAAGTACATGCCTAAATGGATTGAATCCGAATGATCCACGAACCTCATTAAGGTCAGCTCCTATCGCTTGTAGTCCTTCCTTCACAGCCTCTATTAGCTGCACGGAGAGCAGATGGCGAGCATAGAAATTTACCTCGAGTAGAGACAATTCCACTCCCGTCAATAATGTCTTGATAGTCTCAGCACTGACCAATTCGTCCTCAAAGTGAAAGCCAATGCTATTCACTCCACGATCCATCAGCCTCTTAATCTCCTGATTGATGCTCTGAGGGTCTGCAATAACTGCGATTTCCTGACGTACCAACCACTTGTTGTCAGCCTTTGTTCCCCTCACGTATGGGAACTCACCTGGCAATACATCCTTGGTTGGGAGTTGCTCAATATCCTCAGCCCTATAGAAAGGCTGCACATCGATACCCTCCTTGGTACGCCATACCAACTTCTTCTCGAATGGAGCGCCCTTGAGATCACGAGTAACTACTTCCATCCACTCTTCAGTGGAAATAGGAGGAAACTCGCTAAATAGTTTCTCTTTCATTTGCTTCATAAATTTTTATGATATCTTCTTTGACCTTATTCTCACACAAATCTACCATTAGCTCAGTAGTAATCTATCCATTGGGTTGTTCCTCCGTAGTGTCCCTTACTGCACGTCTAAGGAGAAATGGATAATTATATCCCTAATAAGCTACTACAAAGAAACACAAAATATAGCTAACTTACAAGGAAATAATCACTAAATACCAGTGAAAGCAACCGAACGGCTACAAAATGGCAACACCTAGCTCTGTGGCAGTGTCTTCTTTACCAATCGACAGGTCTCCTTAGAGTCCATAGCCTTACGTTCATACTTCACTACGCCTACCCCAGGGGCTATCCAGAAAGTATAGTTGATGTCTATGCCCTTCCTCAGAATACCTATACCGAAATCTACATGCACCCTACCCTTCATCACAAAGGTTTCGTACTTACCAATAGGAAGGTCTAGCGTTTCTCGCCCTACTATTGCCTTCTCCTTCCATCCCATATTGATACTCACGGTTATTATACGAGATACCTTGATGTAGATTTTAGACTTTTCCAAAGGTAACTTATCATTTGTATTCTGCAGAGGTATCGAAAGTAACTCCCCCTTAGCACTTGCCTGGAGTTTCTCTGCCGCTTCTTTGTCCATCTCAATAGCATCAGTAATCAACCGCCCAATATCCATGGCAAGAGCGTTTGGTTTGTGAAGGATCTTCAATACTACCCTCTCCCCCTTCTTATCCTTCAGGCTTCCCTTTATTTCTACCTCCATCCAAAGCCCCTGTGGAGACTTCTTAAGCCCTTTCAAGACATAATAAGAGTTTGTCACGGTATCTCTCTTAGTCACTTCATACTGAAGGGTAGTACCGATAGGGTCTGTTGGCAAAAAAGCTTGAGCACTAGACGCCAAAGAGATAAAAAGACCCATAATAGCATAGATAAATTTTCTCATAAAAGTATATTACGTCAATAGGGACGCATCCACAAAGCTACCCTTTTCTACCTAAAAAAGCTACCAAGATGCTCAATACACCTTGGTAGCTTCCAAACTCAAACTAACCAACTTTAATCAACAAACCTAATCATCTACTGTTACCCAATAGTAATTACGCGCTCTATAGGTGTCTTAACCTCTTCCTTGATCTTAGGGATGACTACCTCTAGCATTCCATTTTCCATCTTGGCAGAGATATTCTCCTTATCTGCATCCTCAGGGAGTAGTAAGCGCTGAGCGAAGCTCTGGTGTGTAAACTCCCTACGTAGATAACGTGTAGGCTTCTCCTCCACCTTTGTCACTTCCTTGCTCTCGGACTGAGTCTCTGATGCTTCGTCATTAACCGCCTTCTCGCTCTTCTTCTGAATAGAGATAACGAGAGCCTCCTCCTCGTCTAGCTTTACGGCTACCTCTTCTCTAGTAAATCCTGGAGCTGCTACCTGGAGGGTATACGCATCCTCATTCTCCATAACGTTGAGCATAGGTGCAGCACTGCGCTTTACTGTGGCAACTGGTCTTACGAAGTTATCATCAAAAAGCTGATCCATCACATCAAATATTGTACGTCCCATATCGTTCCTGTCTATTATTTTGTTATTAGTAATATCGTTCACACTTACATCCCTATAAGTGCAATCGTCTTGCCATATAACGATTTAGACAAAAAGACCTGACACCCACACTACTTGTCACGACAAAGATTTACCCTTGGCAGTGATTGGTGACAAAAAGACCTACAACATTCGGTTATCTCTAGCAATCCTTGTAGCTATCGTACCATTCTTAAATACCAGTACCTTGTCCTTCGGCTCCTCCGTATTGAAAGTATAGGTGCCACTACAGTTCTTTAGAACCATATCAAATGAAGTAAAGGTTACCGTACCACTTGCCGATACTCTAAGCCTATTGGCGTAGTCATAGACTACAGCAATACCCTCTGCCCCCTCTGTAAGTAGCTTGGAGCGCTGACTGATGAATAACCGCATAATCTCGTCCGAATTTCTCGCCTTATCCAATAAACTATTACGGACAATAGTATATGGCTTATTAAGTACAGGTATACCTTCCTTGGCATCAATACAAAGTAGTATCGTATACGCAACATCGGTCTTTTGATCACCACCAGCTGGACTGAGGAGTATTGGGAATAACACCATGTTATCCATTCTATTACTCCTTAGGAATGGGTTATCCAGACTACCATACTGGCTAAAGTAGACCACATGCTCATAAGGTTTGTCGTTGACCATAGCACTGCCCATGTGATACCTTTGCACCTCCATAGGCTGGTAACCATTCATATTAAGGCAACTCGAAAAGAGGAGGGTCAACAATGCCCCCACCGTGCCCCACTGTATAATACTCATCTTATTCATAGACATAATCAATTTTGGTGTGAATTACTTCTTTGGTTCATACTTCACCGTCAGACTCCTCGAAAGCGTGCCATCGATAGAAGTGAACTTTACCATTGTAGATGATGACTCAGTAGGCAGCTTCTCTTGGATTACAGAGACCACCATATTGGTCACCCCTGCCTTACCCATTGCTGGAGTAATGCGCAACCACTCTTTTTCGCCAATAGATACAGGTAGCAAAGCTCCCTCCGCTCTCGGGAGAGAGGCTTTGAGATCACTCTTCCAGTCTTGGGTAGACTTTATGGTCACCAAACTAGCAACCCTTGTAGCAGACAGAGTTATATCCTCTGTGGATAGAGCCAGATAGCTCTTCTTTACTGGTGCTGGTTGCTCTCCCCCCTTGCACATGGTCAGACCCAAAACAAGGCACAGAGCTACCAACAGCATACCGATACTTCTTTTTTCCTCCATTTTTTCGTGTTATTTGATTAGTAATATACCTAGTTACCCTTTTCCCCCTACGAACTACTGTATCCTAAACTTCAAACCCACGTTCATTTTGAGCCTTAGTCTAGAGGACGAGTCCTCAAACAACTGATTATTCATAGGGATAATATCATATGCGCCACCCACTGATACCCCAAGCGATATAGCCCTTGTGATATTATAATCTACGCCAAGAGTCGCATAGCTATCAAGGGAAAAACGAGCCTTTTGCGCCTCCTGATAATTGCCACGCAACGCTACAGCCACAGGAAGATTGCCAGATACCCCAGCGGAGAGATTCAGTCCAACATTACCTTTGCGAACCAGTTCGTATTGCAATCCAATAGGAACACCTATCTGGCGCACATCCATTTCGTACTGCTCCGGCATAAATAGACCAGAACTAGTCACCTCAAATCGTCTGAGTGCATACCGCAACCCACTCTCCACACTTAGCCTTGATGTAATAGGGACAATGGCAGTGACACCGACCTCGATAGGGAGTTTCTCACGCACCGAATAGCTCTGCTTGCCCGATGACAGTTGATCTATCTCGTGTGACAGAGAGGTAAGAAGAGGCTCGGGTTCGTTTCTAGAGCTGCGCATCGCCTGCCCTGACACACAGAAAGCTATAACTACTCCCCTATTACTTGCATTTCCGATCTGCCTTGTAGTATAAATAGGAGCACTACTCCCCTTCGTGCATACATTCCCATTATCCCTCACCTCTGGCTTCCTACTTACCCGAACTTCGCTTTTCTCTGTTGTCTTCTCTGACCTCTCTGTCGCTACATCATCCGTAACAACTACAGCTTTATTGACATCAGTCATATCCTCTACAGTTGTTTCACGAACAGTTGTTTCATGGACATCTATATTGCTCGCCACCAAAGAAGCATCCTCTATCTGACCCTCCTCATTAGGAGACTGCGCAGAAATAGCGACCTCAGTTGCCGTACAAGGCGACATCACTACCTCGGGCTTTTGCGGGAAGAATAAAGCAAAGCATATCGATGCTGCTGCCGAGATTGCTACAATCCACCAAGGAGCAAACCGACCTTTACGATTCACACCTGTAGGCAACACTAGAGGGGGCAACTCCCCTATTGGGTAATCAAAACTATCGAGCTTATCCCGCAAAGCCCCCTCCCAGCTCTGCTGCTTGGGCTCTATTGGTTTTCTCTCATCCATTGCTCTATCTTTTTCTTTAGCAATTGCTTTGCTCTAAAATACTGAGAAGACGAACTCTTCTCCCCTATCCCTAGTTGTTGGGCTATCTCTTTATGACTAAACCCTTCAACTGCATACATATTGAACACCACTCTATAACCATCTGGGAGCTCAGCAATCATATCGTATAGGACTTTAGTATCAATACCAGAGAGCATATCCACACTCTCATCGTCATCCTGTGCTACATCATCATAGCTGCCCTCCTCATATCTGTTCATGTTCTTCACACCAAAACTCTTTTGGTGGTTCAGCGATAGATTGACCACTATCCTCTTAAGCCAACCCCATAGTCCGCCAGCTTGCAGATACCTAAAGGTCTGCCTCTTATCATAGGCTTTACACACCGCATCTTGCAGAATATCCTTGGCCGCATCCCTATCGCCTATATACCTATAAGCTATACTCACTAACCTAGGGGCATATAAGTCATAGATCAGACGAAACGCCTCCTCGGGTCGCTGCTCTAATAGTCCTACAATATACTGTTCGCTGTGCTGACTATTCATACATTACACTTCCTCCTTACACTAGGATAACAACCTATCCTACAAAATACTGCATCAATCTTCTCCAATACTAACATAATATAAGCAAGAAAAGGGTGTGTCATTCATTATGACACACCCTCATATTAAATACTTAATCTCGGAGATTAGTAGCCAATAGGTGCGATAGGCGCATCGCTATGCCTCTGGAAGTGTGCACGTGGGTGAGCACAAGCAGGACAAACTACTGGTGGCTCAAGACCCTTCATAAGATAACCACACTTGCGGCACTGCCATACAATCTCCTCATCGCTGACAAACATCTTATCCTCCTTGATACGCTTTGCAAACTCAGCGTAAACCCTAGAGTGCTCGCCCTCTGCGATAGCTATATTGCGATACACTGCGGCAATCTCTGGAAAACCCTCCTGCTCAGCAACATCTGCAAACCCTGGATAAAGGCTTTCCATCTCCTCCCACTCTAATTTTGCTGAAATCTCTAGGTTGTCAAGAGTCTTGCCAATCACACCTGCTGGGAACTCTGCATTGACATTGACCATACCACCCTGCAAGAACTTGAAGAACCTCTTAGCGTGAGCCTTCTCCTGATCTGCAGTCTGCTGAAAAAATGCCTCCACCTCAATGAAGTTCTCTTTCTTAGCTTGGCTAGCGAAGAAGCTATAGCGTGCGTGTGCCTGGCTCTCGTTAGCGAAAGACATAATCAGATTCTTCTCTGTCTGTGTACCTTTCAAACTTTTCTTTTCCATTTTGCTACTATTTAATATGTTATTAGCTTGGGCTCTGAAAAAGTCAGCCCCCTTTCATCTCAAGCAAAAATACCAATAAAAGGCTAATAAAACAAAGGAAACACACACTAATAATACCTAAATATAGGTATCCTAGTACTAAGGCAATACAACCTAACAATACACAAAGAAAAAGAGCTCCAGTGAATATCACTAGAGCTCTATAATGGAGCGGAAAACGGGACTCGAACCCGCGACCCTAACCTTGGCAAGGTTATGCTCTACCAACTGAGCTATTTCCGCATTTTCTAACTTTGCTAGAAGCGTTTCCCTCTTTTGCTCTGCAAAGGTACGATGAATATTTGAATCCACCAAATATTTCCAGCCTTTTCTAGCGAAAAACTTTAGCACTTTTTTCTTCTACTCTAGGAATCAGCTATTTATATCTTGCATAATTTTTGAGGGTGGAAGCTGATTCTGAAGCAATTCCTTCATCCTATCCATATAAGGTGCTACATACTCGAAGAACTGGTAGCATCCTTCACACAGATAATTGAGTCCTCTCTCGCCATAACGATCTCTGGCGAACCGATTCTTAGGGCACTCACCCCAGCAAGCAAATAGATACAGCCACTCCCGACACTGACGGGGTAGGAAGTCATACTTATCCCTTCCAAACTGGATCTGTCGAGGGCTATTCATAAGCTCCGAAATACTTTGTCTTCGGATATTCCCTAGCATATAGGCATCGAAGACAAAGTGATCACAGGAATAGAGTGTCCCATCATGTTCCAAAGCTCCAGCATGTCCGCAGTATTGAGCCATAGTATAGAGCCCTGGCGCTACACCCATCCAATTGGTAAGCGTAGCATCGAAGAGCTGCACAAATACCCGCCCTACATCGTGCCGCACCCACTCATTAAACGTAGCACACAGGAAATCGCCCCATCGAGCGGGGGATACAGAGTGCTCATGCACCGTGCTGTATTCCCTGCTCTCAATATGAGCAAGGTGCCCATCAGGCAATATTCGCTCTACTATCGGGGTAAATTGGATAAAGTCACTACCCAAGCTTTTCAGGTATCGATAGAAACCAATAGGGTCGGACACATTATAGTCATTGATCACCGCCATAATATTGTACTCCACCTGATGCCGCTTCAGGAGTTCTATACCACGCAGCACCTCTGCGTGCGAACCGCTCACGCCATCCTTGTGCTTGCGGTACCTATCGTGCATCGCAGAGGTCCCATCCATGGAGATACCGACTAGAAAATTATTTCGTCTGAGGAATTAGCACCACTCATCGGTGAGTAGCGTACCATTGGTCTGGATGCTATTACTAACCACTCTTCCTCCAGCATAACGGAGCTGTAGTGATAGAGCTTTTTCATAAAACGAGATCGGACGCAAGAGTGGCTCACCCCCCATGCCAGGGGAAGCTCACCTCGGGCATGGTTTGCGCCTCTATATATTGACGTATAAAAAGCTCCAGCAATTCGTCACTTATCATCTGGCTCGGCTCTTGGTATGCCAAGACACTCGGTTTCTCCAGATAATAGCAGTACTTACAGCCTAGATTACACGCTGCACCTGCCGACTTTGCCATCGTATATAGCGGTCTTCCAAAAGGGAAACCAACAGTACCGCCACTCATCGGTCTTTAATCCTTAGCATCGAGATCATGAAAGTGCACTCCTTCCAACCCTTTCTTAAACACCGAAGAGGGGGTAAAGCGCACACCCACCTTACGGATATTACGGTAGGTAAACTCCCCCTTGGTCTCTGTAGTATCACTCTGAACCGTTGGGGTCATGGAGCCAATCTCACCTAGGCTTACACCTTGTCCAAGCTTCAGATACTTTACAGCCGCTTCTGCCAAATGCTCCACTATTGCCTTGACATCCGAAGCCGAATGAGCCGAAGTATCTTCAATCCACTTGGCAAGTTCATCAAGACTCACCTGCTGATTCTGTACCACCTGCGCACGGTAACACTCATTTTTGCCCTCCTTATTAGGAAGATTACTTTTTGCTTTGATTACTCTGTAACTGATTGACATAGTCCTAAATTTTTATTGGGGGAGCGCTTGCCCTACCCGATGGTTATTCATACTTCGACCACAAAGGTAGCGATTCTGAGCCGAATTGCCCAACCTCATGACCATTTAATATATACTAATCACTCCATTTAATATATATTAATTCACCCAATTAGTATATATTAAATTGGTCAATTAGTATATATTAAATGGTCATCGGATATACCGAGAGCGGTCAACCAGTAGAGACAAAAGGTTTATCGCACCTACAATATCCGTCTTCTTCTAAATCTATTGGCGTTTTTCGATCGGATTTAACTATCCACTTATCCTTACCTGCCTGAGGTTTCACTAGTCTGTTGACTACTATTTCCTTATTTACTTGACTATGCGCACTAAGTGGTTGACTTTTTTTTCAGTGCTATACCACTAGATTACACTAAATAAATTGACTTTGCGCCTCCTTGTTGTTAAGGTACTCATTTTTCTGTACTTCCTTTTTGTTAGCTCCCTTACGAGGTGATTTTTCCCCTGAGTAGACACTCTCTGGCGTATTCATTTCTAGACTCCTATGAGGACGGATATTATTGTAGAAATTGATGCTTTTCTCCCTAAGTTCAACATCGAAGTGCAATTATTAGGGGAGCATTGGGATGTACTCGGCCGCCCCCTTCCTCTCAAAGGAAAGGCGGCCGCGAGCGACAAAAGCAATCGTCGATTCAAGTACCAACAAAAGAAAAAAGGGGGAGACCGAAATCTCCCCCAGATTAGATAACTTTGTTGGTCATGAAATACAATCACCTAACCCAAGAGCAAAGGTACACAATCTCCCGATGCTTGACAAAGGGTTTAAAACAAAAAGAGATTGCTGAGCTTATTGGGGTATCACCTTCGACGATATCTCGTGAGCTAAAGAGGAATGCCACTAAAAGAGGCAAATACAACCATAATTATGCTCAAATTAGTCTCTCTCATGAAACAATTTACAAGTGGATTCGCAAGGACAAAAGAGACGGAGGAGATCTCTACAAGAACTGTAGGCACAAGCTCAAGAAACGTAAACGGGGTATCTATGCTTCTTCCTCAACAATACCAGAGAAGGTGAGTATACACGAAAGACCAATGGAGGTAGATGGGAACAGATTTGGAGACTTTGAAATGGATACAATAGTAAGTGCTGGAAGCAAGGCTATACTGCTGACAATAGTTGAGATATCAACATCAATGATATTTATGGAGAAAATGGACACTAGAAAGAAGCCAAAAGAGATCGCAAAAGCATCCATTATTAGCTTAAAAAAAACATTTGAAGTAAATTGCACTTGGTTCTTGAATCTACGAACTCGTAAAAACCAATGGAAATATGGAGATATTGGTAACTTTTTGGTAACTTCGCAAGGGGTAATATATTTTGTTTACAAAGAACAAAACTCAGTATAACTAATAGAATTATCGAGACAGACGATGAAAGATTTTCTAAAGATGGTATTTGGCTCTTGCTTGGGCGTTATCCTAGCAAGTGTTGTAGTCTTCTTTATTTTCTTCAGCATGCTATCCTCTGCTATTGGAGGACTAGTGGACGGATTTAAGGATGGCAAAGAGACAAAGAAAGTAAGTAACGAGAGTGTGCTGCTCCTAGACCTAGAGGGGGGAGTTAGCGATACGGCTACAGGAGATCCTTTCTCCGATATGTTTAATGAGGAGCAGAAGACCTTTACGCTCCCTGAAATCCTAAAAGCTATTGAAGTAGCACGTGACAACTCTGATATCGAGGCTATCGTACTCAATCTGGAGCAAGCTGGAATCAACTATGCTAATGCCAAGGAGCTCCGTGACGCTCTTAAGCGTTTCCAGGAGAGTGGCAAGAAGATTTATGCCTTCTCCGACCACTATAGCCTTCTCAACTACTATGTAAGTAGTGTGGCAGACGAAGTTATCGGTGGTCCTGAGGGTTCACTCGCCATTACGGGGATCTCTTCCAGTACACTCTTCACTAAGGGTCTACTCCAGAAGCTAGGCATAGAAATGCAGGTGTTCAAGGTAGGTACTTTCAAGAGCGCTGTAGAGCCATTCATCCTAGATGGCATGAGTGCCGAGAACCGTCTACAGATACTTGAATACATCAATGGTCTATGGCAAGGGACGACCTCAGAAATGGCGGAGAGCCGTGGCATAGCAGCTAGTACCTTCCAGAGCTTCGCTGACGAAGCCCACTTCCTTGACAAAACCGTTGTTGCGAAGGAGATGGGGCTACTCGACACCCTCGTATATCGTATTGACCTCGACAAGGTACTTGCCCAAAAGATTTACAATAATGCTGATGAGGAGATAAATTACCTACGTGTCGGCGATCTACTGCCACTCTACGACAATGGTAGTGGAAGTGACGAAGTGGCTGTCATCTATGCCGAGGGTAATATCGTAGTTGGTTCGGGTGAAGACGACGAGAACCCTTTTGCCACCCAAGCTCTCATCAATGAGAAGGTAGTAAGACAGCTGAGAGAGGCAGCCGAGGATGATGACATCAAGGCGGTAGTTATGCGTGTAAACTCTGGTGGAGGAGCTGTGACTACTTCGGAACTTATCTGCCATGAGGTAGAACTTCTAAAGCAGAAGAAACCTATCGTTATCTCTATGGGAGACTATGCTGCTTCGGGTGGTTACTACATCTCTTCTCATGCTTCTAAGATTGTAGCTAACCCATACACCCTTACTGGCTCGATCGGTATTTTCGGTATGATTCCTACCTTCAAGGGAACCATGCAGAAGCTAGGACTTAAGCAGGAGACACTCTCAACCTCTGAGACTGGTGCGTTTACTGGCATGGAGCCAATGACGGGGAAACTTGCTGAAGGGATGCAGAGAGCCATAGAGCGTGGCTACGACGAGTTTACAGGTCGTGTATCTACGGGTCGTGGTATGACCAAGGCTCAGGTAGACTCTATTGGTCAAGGACGAGTATGGCTGGGCAAGAAGGCCATGGAGCTAGGTCTTGTAGATATGATGGGTGGTCTAGATACGGCTATCCAGGAGGCAGCACGCCTTGCAGAGCTTGAGAACTACCGTGTGGTAGAAATAATAGAGGACAAGGACTGGTTTAAGCAAATCTTTGGTATCAGTCTGCCTAAGACCGCTAAACTAATGATGATGACTCAGGAAGAGCGTATCATGCTTCGCTCTGAGGGCTACCTAAAGCAGCTCTCAGGTATACAGGCTCGACCACCATACGATATCACGGCTATCGGTGAGGCGGGTCGTGAGACAAAGCCATTTGTACCACTGAGATAATCTCCGATGGACAAAAGTCGAAACATATTATTATGGATACCTACAGCCCTCTACGGAATGGCTGTAGGTGTCCGTAATTTTGCTTTCGACAAAGGGATACTTAAGAGCTGGAGCTCCGAGATACCTACAATATGCATCGGGAACCTTTCGGTAGGAGGGACTGGCAAAACACCGCATATAGAGCTACTCATATCGCTTCTAATAAGCGACTACAAAGTAGCGGTACTTACTAGGGGGTATGGAAGAAAGACCAAGAAGCCTATCATAGCAACTATAGAGGATGACGCGAATAGGATAGGAGATGAACCTTACCAGATTAAGCGGAAGTACCCCAAGGTAATGGTGTATGTAGATGGCGACCGTCGTCGTGCACTCAAGAAGATGGAAGCGATGCCGCCTGAGGAACGTCCCGATGTGGTGCTCATGGACGATGGCTTCCAGCACCGAAGCGTAACCCCCTCGTATAGTATCTTACTGACCCCTTACCACAAGCCTTATTATAAGGACTACCTCATGCCATATGGTAGGCTAAGGGAGAGTAGGAAGGAGGCAGTAAGGGCGGAAACCATTATCCTTACAGGTACACCGAGAACGGTGAATATCAATGAGAAGCGCCTAAAGGTGGAAAACCTACAGGCGCTGGCTTATCAGGATGTATTGAGTTCGTATATCAAATACGACTCCCCACGCTGTCTATTTGAGCGAGAGGAACGAAGCACGCATGAGCAACTCCGACAGGATAGTGATATTCAGGTGGTCAGTGGTATCGCTGACCCTTCTGCCTTCCAAAGAGCTTGCAAAGCTTCATTTCCCAAGGTAGTAGACTATATCACCTATCCCGACCATCACGACTTCACTAAGGAGGAGCTAGATATCATGGTGAATGACCTAGAGAGCGATCCTAGCCTATTTATTCTGACTACCGAAAAGGATGGGATGAGATTCTTAGCCCATAAGACATGGATACCAGAATCTGTGAGAGGGCGAATCTGGATACTACCGATATCCATAGATATGGATGTGAACGACAAGATTAACCTATTGCGGAAGGCAAAGAGGGCAATCAAATTTAATGGACTACCATTATGAATAGAATAAAAGTAGAGGTTATCAATAAGAGTGGTAATGCTCTGCCACAATATGCTACTGCCCTATCGGCAGGGCTAGATATACGCGCAGATATCGAGAAGCCTTTTGTGCTCCAACCCCTAGGGCGCATAGCGGTGCCTACTGGGCTTTTCATGGCTATCCCCCAAGGGTATGAAGCGCAGATGAGACCAAGGAGTGGACTCGCCCTTAAGCATGGTATCACTTTGCTTAATACACCTGGAACGATAGATGCAGACTATAGAGGGGAGATAAAGGTAATACTCGCTAATCTTTCGGACACGCCATTTACCATTGAGCCAGGTGAACGTATCTGCCAAATGGTAGTGGCTAAGCATGAGCAGATAGAGTGGGAAGTAGTGGAC
The DNA here is from genome assembly GCF_018206105.1 of Porphyromonas levii. Taxonomy (NCBI): domain Bacteria; kingdom Pseudomonadati; phylum Bacteroidota; class Bacteroidia; order Bacteroidales; family Porphyromonadaceae; genus Porphyromonas; species Porphyromonas levii. The sequence goes on along the minus strand of NZ_JADRGN010000032.1, from coordinate 7,491 downwards.
AATCTAGATGAAACAGAGAGAGGTGTCGGTGGTTTTGGACACACAGGAACCAAGTAAGAAATGAGTGTAAAGAGGCTAAATATATGGGCAGCCCTAATAGCTGTAGTGCTATTCACGAGCTGTAGTAATGAGCAGAAGAAGGTAGAAGAAGTATTTACCCCTACGGACTACGTGGATCCTTGGATAGGTACCGGCGGGCATGGACATGTATTCTTGGGCGCATCAGTACCTTGGGGTATGGTGCAGCTTGGACCTACAAGCATCACCACAGGTTGGGACTGGTGCAGCGGATATCACATAAGCGATTCCACTATTATCGGTTTCTCGCATACCCATCTCAGTGGCACAGGGATTGGCGACCTATTGGATATCACGGTGATGCCCGTAACAGGGAAGGTTACCTATGCCCGAGGCAATCATGAGGATGCCAATAGCGGGCTATGGAGCTATAGCCGAAGGGCGGTGGAGCATGCTGAGCCGGGATATTACTCTACCCATCTTGAGCGTTACAATATAGATGTAGAACTGACCTCAACCAATAGAGTCGGCTACCACAAGTACACTTTCCCAAGCGAGACCTCGGGAAAAGCGATTGTCTTTGACCTAGAGAATGGAGGCAACTGGGACAAAGCCACCGAAGGCTATGTACGAAAGGTGAGCGACACGAAGATAGAGGGATATCGATACTCTACCGGTTGGGCAAAAGACCAAAAGGTATACTTCGCAGCGGAGCTATCGGTACCGATGAGAGCTCTGACGGTAATTGCGGACAATGAGGAGCATGCAGATGAAGCAAAGGGAAGGATAGTGTATAGCCGCATAGACCTTTCCGATGATGCGCAGGAGGTCATGATGAAAGTGGCACTCTCCAATACCTCAACCGAGGGAGCGTGGCACAACATGGACGCAGAGGGGAAGACTTGGGACTTCGAACAAGTCCGCACTGATGCTAAAGCGCTATGGAATACTGAGCTGAGCAAGATTAAGGCAAGTAGCTCGCAGTCCGATGTAATGAAAATATTCTACACCGCTCTGTACCACTCTATGATAGCGCCAAGCACCTTTGCAGATGCAGATGGCAAGTATTACGGTGCTGACCAAAAGATACACGAGGGGCAAGGCTTTACCAACCACACTGTTTTCTCTCTCTGGGATACCTACCGCGCAGCGCACCCTCTGATGTCGCTCATCCATACTGATAAGATGAAGGATATCGTGGGGACGCTTATGGCTATTTACAACGAGCAAGGAGAACTCCCAGTATGGCACTTGGTGGGTAACGAAACCTATACCATGGTGGGTGCTCCTGGCATTCCGGTATTGGCGGATGCTATCATGAAAGGCTTCGTAGAGGATAAAGAGCAAGCCTACGAAGCACTCAAGGCATCGGCAATGAAGCCTTCTCGAGGGCAAGAGTTCAGAATCCAGTATGGCTTTATCCCTTACGACAAACAGCGAGAGAGCGTTGCCTACGACCTAGAGTACGACCTAGCCGATTGGTCAGTAGCCCAAGTGGCTCAGTTGCTAGGTAAGGACGACGACTACTCCTACTTCCTCAAGCGCAGTAAGAGCTATCAGAAGCACTACGACCCTCAGACCTCTTTCATGCGTGGAGTAGACCTCAGCGGAAAGTACAACCCTGAGTTCAATCCGATGGCATCTACCCACCGCAATGACGATTACTGCGAAGGCAACGCTTGGCAGTATACTTTCCTTGTTCCTCACGACGTGAAGGGGCTTGTCGAGTGTTTCGTTAGTGAAGAGCGCTTCATCAGTAAGCTGGATAGCCTTTTCACCCTTCCGTCTATCATAGAGGGCTCTGATGCTTCACCCGACATTACAGGGCTCATAGGGCAGTTCGCCCACGGCAATGAGCCTAGTCACCATATCCTATACATGTATAGCTCGCTAGGGCAACAAGCCAAAGCGGCTCCGCTGCTTAGGCGAGTGATGACAGAGCTTTACCATGCCGACTATGACGGTCTATCCGGCAATGAAGATGCCGGACAGATGAGTGCTTGGTATATCCTCTCGGCTCTAGGGTTCTATCAGATGGAACCCGCTGGCGGTCGCTACTACTTCGGAAGTCCGCTAATAGATACTGCCGAACTGAAGGTTCGTAATGGGATATTTAAGATCGACGTACTGGATAATAGCGATGAGAACATTTATATCCAGAGTATAGTACTCAATGGGCAACCACTTACCGAGCGCTATATCACCTTTGAGCAAATAGCACAAGGAGGCTCACTACAAATACAGATGGGCTCTACCCCACACAATTGGTAAAATAATTAGAGCCACACCTTGGGGTGTGGCTCTATAATAGATATGAAACGAAAGAAGATAGTAGCGCTAACGGGAGCTGGTATTAGCGCAGAGAGCGGCATAGCCACTTTCAGAGATTCAGATGGTCTATGGGAGCGATACTCAGTAGAAGAGGTCGCTTCAGCAGACGGCTACAGGAGAAACCCACAACTGGTCATCGACTTTGCTAATGATCGGCGCGAGCAGTGCCTCAAGGCTCAACCCAATGAAGGGCATCTACTACTTGCGAAACTGGAGGAGGACTATGACGTCACGGTCATCACCCAAAATATCGATGACCTCCACGAGAGAGCAGGGAGTAGCCATATTATCCACCTACATGGCGAGCTTATGAAGTGCTGTAGCGAGCGAGACCTCTCTACCCCACTCCCTTTGCCCGAAGGGAGATTGCGCATGACCTTAGAAGACAAAGCAGAGGATGGGAGTCAGCTTCGCCCCTTTATCGTCTACTTTGGGGAACCTGTACCTCGCATGGAGGATGCCATTGCCGAGGCAGAGCAAGCAGACATATTCCTAATCGTAGGCACTAGCCTCAATGTCTATCCCGCAGCGGGGCTTGTGCGCTTTGTGCCACGTAGCACACCCGTCTTTATCATAGATCCGAAGGAGGTCCCTGGCTCCAACCAATTTGAGCACATCCGTATGGGAGCGGGCAAAGGAATGGCAGAACTGATGAAACGATTACGCAATGAACAGCAATAACAAGATGGAGTGGAAGAGGCTCATCAGCGATTGTCGCTTTGGCTTAGAATCTCACTCACAGAAGCAAGAAAACCGAACCGACTTTCAGAGAGACTACGACCGTCTTATCTTCTCTGCCCCATTCCGACGCTTACAAAATAAGACTCAGGTATTTCCACTTCCGGGAAAGGTCTTCGTACACAACCGTCTCACCCACAGTCTAGAGGTATCCTGCATAGGGCGCTCACTAGGGACACAGATAGGGCGAGCCGTATGCCAGAGAGACCCAAGTCTCCAAGCAGACCATGCCGACTTCGGAGCTATCGTATCTGCAGCTTGCCTAGCTCACGATATGGGCAACCCTCCCTTCGGTCACGCTGGAGAGCGTGCTATCAGCGCCTACTTTACTGAGGGCAAAGGGCGACGATGGAAGAGACGTGTAGAGAATGAAGGAGGACGGTGGGAAGACTTCGCACACTTCGAAGGCAATGCCAACGCCCTTCGACTACTTACCCATGGCTTCAAGGGACGAAGAGAGGGCGGTTTTGTCCTTACCTATAGCACTATTGCCTCCATCGTTAAATATCCCTTTTCCTCTATCGGGTCGAAAGGGAAGTTCGGCTTCTTCGAGACTGAGCAAGAAAACTATGAGAAGATAGCAGAGCACTTAGGGCTCCTAAAACTTTCTCAAGACGGTGAGGCGCCTGTCTTTGCTCGCCACCCGCTCGTCTACCTCGTGGAAGCGGCAGACGATATTTGTTACCAGATTATGGATCTGGAGGACGCCTACAAACTAAAGATACTCAGCCTAGAAGAGTGCCAAAACCTCATTAAAGCCTTCATCCCTGAGGAGCAATTTCCAAGCGTAGAGGCAGTAATCGCCAAAGTCACGGATAGAAATGAGCAAGTAGCTTACCTCCGCTCTGTAGCTATGGGCAGACTAGTCTCAGCGAGTACTGAGACCTTCCTAAAGCACGAAGAGGAAATCCTCTCGGGTACCTTCCGTGGCTCCCTTATCGAAGCACTACCAGATAGAGAAGCGACTGCCTACCAAAATGCCAGAAAAGTAGCTTTCGATAAGATTTACTTCACCAAAGATGTACTCGACATAGAGTTCGCAGGTTTCCGTATATTTGAGTATCTATTGGATACAGTTATCAAAGCACAGACCAAGCCAGACCATGCGTATAGCAAGCTATGGCTCAATAGAATCCCTGAGCAGTACGATATGCAACGCCCTACCATGTATGGTAAAATCCAAAGTGCTCTCGACTATATCAGCGGCATGACCGATGTATACGCACTCGATCTATACCGTAAGTTTACGGGCATGAGCTTGCCAGCTATCTAAGATTATTCACTCAATAAATATTTTGCCGTAATAAATAAATGAATACAACACTACAAGAAATTACAACAAAGGTAGAAAAGATACACGCTGCCCTAAAGGAGCAAGGGCTACAAAACATACTACTCCGCAGCATTCCCAATTGCTTATACATCACAGGTAGTGTATCACAGAGCTTTATCTTCGTGGATAGGTCGCGCGAGCTACCTATTATATTTCTAGAGCGACCTACTAACACATTGGAGGGGTACCCAGAAGAACTCATCTACAATATTCGCAAGCCAGAGCTCATTCCTGAGATTCTATCGGATATAGGGCTATCCATCAATGAACAAACCGCGCTCGAATTGGGCTACTTGCCTGTTACAGAGTATCAGCGACTCAGTAAACTCTCACCTAGTGGGGTTAGTACCGCTGATGGCTCTACTCTGATGCGCAACGTAAGAAGTATAAAGACGGAGGCAGAACTTACTGAGACACGCAGACTTGCCCATGTCCATGCCGAAATCTATCGATTAGTCCCTGAGTTTTATCGCCCTGGTATCACAGATCTTGAGCTACAGCACGAACTTGAATACCAGATGCGCCGTAGAGGTTCTATCGGAATATTCCGGGCCTTCGGTGCACGAATGGAGATCCACATGGGCAATATGATATGTGGCGCCAATGCAGATAACCCTGCACCCTACGACTTCACCATGGGAGGCAAGGGCGTATATGCCATGCCAATGGGTGCTTCCGGGCAGGAGATTCTCCCAGGGACGACACTCATGGTAGACTTATCAGGCAACTATGGCGTGTACCAAACCGATATCACCCGAACCTATTACTTAGGCGAGCTCCCCGAGGAGGTGGTGCGTGCCCATAACCTTTCCATCGAGTTCCAACGCTGGTTCGAGACCTACGCCAAGGATGGAGCACCTGTAGCGGAGGTCTACAATTACTTCCAACGTAGGGCAGAGGAGGAAGGTTTTGCCGATTACTTCATGGGGCACAATAATCAGGTTAAGTTTGTCGGACATGGTGTAGGTATAGAAATCAATGAGCAACCAGTCCTTACCGCTCGCTCTAAAGAGACCTTTAGGAGCGGCATGGTCATCGCCCTCGAACCGAAGTTTGTGTTCCCCGAAGTAGGTGCGGTAGGGCTAGAGAATACATTTATCATCGGAGAGAACGGGGCAGAAAACATCACCCCACTACCCGAAGAACTAACTCCATTAGTGATAACAGAATGATGAGACAAAGGATACTCCTACTTCTAGCGGCTCTTCTATTACTGCCGCAAGCATTTTTCGCTCAAGGGATAAAGCCCGCCAAGAATGTAATTTTCATGATTGCCGATGGCACTTCACTGAGCTCTATCTCACTTGCCCGCTGGTACCAAAACCTCGAGGCTGGAAAGCTAACTAAGCTACACCTAGACCCCTATATGAGCGGTACCGTCATCACCTTCTGCTCCAATGCCCCTATAGGCGACTCGGCACCAACTACTTCCACCTATATGAATGGGATGCCAAGCATTCAAGGTATGGTAGGCACCTACCCATATGCCACCGAGAGCGACATCGTGCCTGTAGATAAGGAGATGGCATACCGACCTCTGGTATCTCTCATGGAGGCTACACAATTGCTCCACCAGCGTAAGATAGGGCTAGTCATGACCTCCGAATTTCCACACGCGACACCTGCAGATGCCATTTCTCATAGCTATTCTCGCAAACGCTATGATTGGATTATCCCACAGATGGTACACAATTCTATTGATGTGGTTATCGGTGGTGGCGCTGGTCTAATTAGCGAGGAACAGGTGAAGTTCTTGGAGAAAAAGGGCTACGGCGTATTTCGTAATAATCTCGCTTCGCTCACTGAGCACAAGGGGGATAAGCTATGGAGCCTATTCTCGAAGCGCGATATCCCTTACGATATCGATGCTGTAGAGGGGGTAGACCCTAAGATAGACGAAATGGTGAGCGCTGCACTTACTCATCTTGACCACAACAACCCCAATGGATTCTTCCTCCTTGTGGAAGGGTCTAAGGTGGACTGGGCGGCTCATGCCAATGACCCTGTAGCTATGGCAACAGATATTTTGGCTTTCGATAGAGCCGTTAAAGTCGCACTAGACTTTGCTAAGGCTGATGGCAATACCATTGTAGTCCTAACCTCAGACCACGGCAATAGCGGTGTGAGTATAGGTCGACGAGACCTTAAGAACTATGCGGGAACGCCTAAGGAGCAAATATTTGGTCCGCTAACTAAGATAGCCAAAAGCTCTGTAGGGCTTGCCGAGATGATTACTAAGGCAGAGGAGTCAAAAATAGGAACTCTATTTGAGGAGATATCCACCTTTGCGCCTTCCGAACAAGAACTAGAAGTGCTCAAGCTACTCCGCAAGCTCGAACTTGCCTCTGACGCTGAGCGCCCTGCCATCAAGAAACAGCTCAAGGAGCTGAACATGACGGGTGAGGGTGCCCTGTATACTGGTGGGCTATCGGACTATATAGCAGCTATCTACCGAACCAAAATGTATATAGGGTTTACCACTAATGGTCATACCGGCGAAGAGACATTCCTAGCGACCTATGCCCCTACGGAAGAACAACGGCTCAAGGGTGTACATACCAATATAGAGCTACATGATTACCTCCGCCAAGCACTGGGCATAGAGCCCACTATGATGGATCTTTCTCACCAATACTTTGCTCCACATAGTGAGGTATTTAAGGGGACGAAGGTATCCATTACGGGTGAAGATGCCAAGGATAAGGTACTCACGGTAAAGTATAAGCGAAAGACGCTCAAAATTCAGAGCTTTACCAATCAACTCCTCATCAATGGCAAACTCCAAGAACTTCCGATGCCGGTAGTCTATGTAGATAAGAGAGGAGAATTCTACCTCCCCACCTCACTCCGAGACCTACTGATGTAATCACCAAGAACTCAAAGGAAGACACTCCCCTACTGAAGCTTAGTTAAGGCTCAGTAGGGGAGTATTTACATATTATACCTTCTAGCCCAAGTTTGACCCCTGTCGGAGTGTAAGTGACTGTTATTAGTGTTGTTGTCTTTTTTTAAAGAGTTACTGTGTACTACAAATTTTGATTTTTCTAAATGGGTGGGTTTTATAGTTTAAC
>NZ_JADRGN010000031.1:0-28144 GCF_018206105.1 Porphyromonas levii | reverse complement strand
GAAATTCATAAACTAAAGGTCAGTAATGAAAACAAGTTCCAATAAACTGCAAATAAAAGCACTGATATATAAGTGTTTCTAAAAACTTCTATTTTTTCACTTGTTTCTTGACTTATCACATTATTTCTGTTGTTTTCATTATTTTTGTTTCTTATTTGTTTCTTGTTTTCGATTATTTTTCGTACCTTTGCACCCAGTTTAGGACATAAAATCGAATAGCCATGGCAAGGAACAAGAAAACGACAAAGGCAAAGGAGCCAATCCGGCTTAGGATGAAAGACCTAAGCAACGGAAACAAAAGTTTGTACTTGGATATCTACAGGGATGGCAAACGTTCCTATGAATATCTGAAGATGTATATCGTCCCCGAAACGGATGAAAACTCTCGCAGGCAGAACCAAGCCACCTTGGTTGCTGCAAATAAAATCAAGGCCGACAGGATCATTGAGCTGACAAATGGTGAGGCTGGCATCAAACAGGCAAAAGACGAACCCAAGGTGCTTTTGCTTGATTGGATGAACACCTATATGGAAAACCAAAAGAAGCGTGGAAAGAAAGATTGGCGGCAAATATTGGTGGCAATGAAGATTATCAGGGAATGGGTAGGCGAAAAGACAACTCTTGACCAAGTTGACCGAACTTTCTGCCAAGGTTACATAGACTATCTTAGGACAGACTACCATCCAAGACATGTGGATCATCTTGCGGCAAATACTGCCCACAACTACTATCGGGCACTTAACGGCGCACTTAATGCTGCTGTTCGCGAGGACTTGATTAAAGTTAATCCATATACGAGAATAAGCAGTGCTGATAAAATCAAAAAGCCGGAAAGCAAGCGTGAGTATATGACAGTGGACGAGGTAAGGCAGCTCATTGCAACTCCTATGCAGAATGAAGCCGTGAAGGCTGCCTACCTGTTCTCCTGCTTCTGCGGATTGCGTATCAGTGACATCACTGCCTTGAAATGGGAAAACGTATATCAGGATGGAGCACAGACACGACTGGAGGTAGTAATGCAGAAGACCAAGGCACCAATCTATCTGCCTCTCTCTCCAGAGGCATTACGTTGGATGCCAGAGCGAGGAAACAAGAGTCCCCAGGACAATGTGTTTGACCTTCCGTCTGCTGCCGCAGTAAATGTGCTTATCAAACCGTGGGCCAAGGCTGCGGGTATCAACAAGCACTTCACCTTCCATACGGCGAGGCATACCTTTGCCACCATGATGCTGACATTGGGAGCTGACCTCTACACGACAAGCAAGCTGCTTGGACATACCGATGTGCGCATGACGCAGGTGTATGCAAAGATTGTCAACCGGAAGAAGGACGAGGCGGTAAACCTTGTAAACGGACTCTTTGACTGAAATGAGTGTGTCCGTATTGTACAGAACACATAATTCGTATAACTCAACTCTGGTTGCGCAAGTGGCCGGAGTTTTTTGTGCAACAAACAATCAACAAAAAGAAAAATGAAGAAACAAGACCAAAGCGGTCATCTCTCTTTTTGGGGAGATGAGCAGCATGCATAAGCATGTGTGTTGCGATGAGGACATCTACGACGAGCTTTTCGGGCTATTGTCCTCAATGAAGAAACTCTACGTGGAGAAAGTAGTGAACGGCGGCATGAGACAAGACCGTTTCATTGATTTGTTCTGCGACAGCCACCACTCCATCGGATGTAAGCAGCCCTGTTGCAACAATGCCCATCGTATGAATATGGGTATCGTGCGTAACCTGTACACGCAGGAGAAGGATATGCTTGACAGGTATCTCTATAAGGATTCGTTCACGAATGAAGACTTTCACGAGCTTATCCATCATCACCTGACAACAAGTACAAAAAACCAATCCCATGCGGCTGCCTCTATGTCGTTCGGAGGAAAGTTCACAGACCATCAGTTGGATTGTCTGGCAAAGATTGCACAAGACAACTATATGTTCAAGTTATCAAACGATACAGAAGCAAGAGCGGTCATGGATAATTTGCTCCACTGCAAGGCCGGATTCACAGTAGAAGTCAGAAACCTGCGCAATGTAGCAGTATTCTTTGACGAGCTGCTGACCAACAACCTCGTCTGTTACAACTGGCAATCCGTGATTGAGAAAGGACGTTTCCTTGTATCGACAAAGAACAACAAGCGCGTTGCCGCATCGGATCTGTCGTCTGCATTGTACAAGGCGAGAATCTCATCAAGCGTTGCAAAGCACAGCATACGGGACGGCATCAAACAGATGAAAAAAGGACATACAACTGACATGTAATCCAACATAAGAATGTAAAAAGGGTGATAGTTAGGGTGAGACTGCCTAACTATCACTCTGCTTTTTATTCAAACGCCATTTCTTGCATGTAATTTTGCACTCCGAAAGCACGGTGCTGTCGGAGGGACGCCTCCTATGTCAAACGATAAAAAGCATATCATCATGCAGAACAGAACAACATTTATGGAAAGAATCAACGAGCGTGTATGTGCCGTTGAGGACATCTTGAAAAAGATGGAACCCGTGGAGGATTTGCTTGAAAGGCTATCAATGCTTGAAAACAACATCTACACGACAAAGAAGGTGCTGACCTTCAGTGAAGCCTGTGTCTATATGGGTGTATCGGAAAGTCTTCTATACAAGCTGACGGCGGCCCAGGAGGTACCGCACTATAAGCCGCGAGGCAAGATGCTCTACTTCAACAAGGAGGAACTTGACCAGTGGCTCCTGCAAAACAATATCCCCACTATCGGTGCGGTAACGAAAGTGGAGACCGAGGAGGGAGAAGACAAGAATGAAGTAAAACCTTATTTCGGACAGAAACGCTATGGAAGAAAAAACAAAGGCAACGCTTGACAAGCAGAACGGGAACGACAAGGATCGCATATCGCGCATCCTCAGCGAGTCACTCATCAAGGCGACTGACACCTATCAGACACCGCCGCAGATAATATGGGTGGATAATTCCACTATCGCCACATTGGGCAACTTCAGTGCTTCTACGGGTAAGGCAAAGGCGAAAAAGACTTTCAATGTGTCTGCCTTGGTGGCTGCATCACTCTCCAACGGTAAGGTTCTTAACTATCGTGCCAGTCTGCCAGAGGGAAAGCGCAAGATACTGTATGTAGATACCGAGCAGAGCCGATATCATTGTCATAACGTGCTGGAGCGAATCCTGAAGCTCGCCGGTCTGCCTACAAGCATCGACAACGAGAACCTTGACTTTATATGCCTGAGGGAGTACACGCCCTCCGTCAGGATAGAGGTCATAGACTATGCGCTTGCCCAAGACCAAAGTTATGGACTGGTCATCATCGACGGAATAAGGGACTTACTTCTTGACATCAACAATGCGGGAGAATCGGTCGAGGTCATCAACAAGATGATGGAATGGTCATCAAAGTATGACCTGCATATCCATTGCGTATTACATCAGAACAAGGGCGACAACAACGTGCGCGGGCATATCGGTACGGAGATGAACAACAAGGCAGAGACGGTGCTTGTCATCACCAAGAGCACCACCAATCCCGATATCAGCGAGGTGAAAGCGATGCACATCCGTGAGAAGGAATTCAAGCCCTTTGCCTTTACCGTCAATGAGGAAGGGTTGCCAGAGGTTGTGGAAAGTTACAAAGGGGAGGAACACCAAAACAAGAAGAACGCAAGAATAAATTACAAAGACATCTCCATTGAACAGCACCGTGAAGCCCTTTCTGAGGTTTTCAAGAATCAACCTATTAAAGGTTATGAGAATGTTGTTCTTGCTATGATTCCTGCTTACGAGGAAATTGGGTACAAACGAGGCAGAAGTGTTATGGCAAAACTGCTTCAATATTTGGTAACAGAACTGAAATTGGTGGTTAAGAGAGATAAGATGTTCTTCTATGACCTCACACCTACAGAGGCAGATTTATTCTGTGACGATGAATAAAAAACACTCCAGAAAACAGTTTACTTTACGTCCGTGCCTATATAGGAGAGTGATAAAGTAAACTGTTTCCATGGACAAAGTGAAAAACGACAGGAAATCACTCCAGATTTTAGTTTACTTTACGCCCGTGCCTATAGGGAATTAAATGGATGGAGTGTTTTACTGATAATAAATGAAAGTACAATGAATATTGAACAATCGAAGAAACTGAGCATTATAGACTTCCTGGACAAGGAGAATGTAACGCTGAAAAAGAAGAAGGGCAATGCCTACTGGTATCTGTCACCCTTCAGGGACGAGAAGACCGCATCGTTCAAGGTCAGCAAGAAGGAGAACCTGTGGTACGACTACGCCATTAAGGAGGGTGGCGACCTTGTGGAGTTGGTAAAGCGCATGTATAACAAACACTCCGTTTCCGATGCCCTTGCCTACCTTGCATCCAAGAATATCACCACTGTGGATAAGGCGATAGAGACCGCCATCTCAGCTAAGGAATACACGACAACCAAGATGAACGATGTGAAGCTGCTCCCTCTGAGCAACCATTCTCTGCTGTCCTATTTCAGTAGCCGACGGATAGACATCACCATCGGCAAGATGTATTGCAGGGAGATACACTACAAGGTTGAACAGAAGCATTACTATGGCATTGCCTTTGGCAACCTGAGCGAAGGACATGAGGTGCGCAATCCCTATTTCAAGGGCTGCATCGGGCATAAGGATATCACCCTGCTTGCTCATACGTTCAACGAGTGGCAAAGCGGTTGTCTGGTCTTTGAGGGCTTCATGGACTTCCTTGCTTATATGACCCTCGTCAAACAGCAAGATAGATGGTTTGTCGTTGAAAGCCCTTGCGACTATATGATACTGAACTCAGTCGCCAACCTCAAACAGGCATTGCATTACCTTGACCGTTATACCCATATCCATTGCTTCCTCGACAACGACCAGGCAGGACGCAAGACGGTTGAGAGCATCAGCAATGTATTCGAGTACAGGGTGACGGACGAGTCCTTCAGGTATGCCGATTACAAGGATGTCAACGACTATCTGATGAGGAAGAAACGAACGGCATCGGAATGACATTATCAAGACGAAAACATCATCATTTGGTGCAAAAATGGCTTCAAAGCATTGAAATCGCATATCAAATCTGCACTTTTTCGCCAAAACATGCCTGATTCTCAATTATTATCCTTATTTTTGCATCGTTTTAATGTATCGTTAAAATGTAGCAGAATGGGATTAAAAAAAGAAATAAGGATATTGGGCAGACGCATTGAAGTGGAACCTCGTGCCAAGGAAAACTTGAAAGGTATCACTGTCGGCGAGAAACTCTCATACAGTTTCTATGAAGGCACATATCAAGGCATGTCCCTGCTATTCGTTAAACCTAAGAAAGAAGTCAATCCCTCTCCACGGGCTTGCGCCATCACTGGCAAGCGGTTGACCGAAGCCTTGGGACTGCCCGCAGTATTCATCCTTGCGCCCGGACCCACCTACGAGCGGCACAGGTTAGCGGACAAGGGAGTCTTCTTTGTCATGTCCGAGGAATATGCCCACTTGCCTGGCATCATTGCATTGGAAAAGACAAGCAACAGGAAGATTGCCGAGGTGCTGACTCCTGTGGCACAATACATGTTGCTCTATCACTTGCAGGTCGGCAGTCTTGAAGGCATGTCGCCAAGAGACATTGCACCCTTGCTTCCATATTCCTATGAAAGCGTCACGTTGGGTGTCACCTGCCTTGAAGATGTAGGACTGTGTCAAAAGATTCAGAACGGACAGCGCAGCAAGGTGGTACATTTTGAGCTGAAGGGCAAGGAACTTTGGGACAAGGCGCAGAATGTCTTGCTGTCACCCGTAGAGAACCTTATCTATTGCGATGACATACGCTTGGATGCGGAATATCCCGTATGCGGCATCAATGCCTTGGCGCATTATACCATGCTTAACCCCGACAGGGAACAGATGATGATGATGACAAGCAAGGAATACCGTGCCGTCAAGTCGGCTGATGTCATGGAGAATCCCAACATCTATGACGGCAACTATATCATAGAAATATGGAAATACCCAGTCGTCAGCAAGATTGGCGACAAGAACCAGTGGGTTGATCGTCTTTCCCTTGTCCTTACGTTGAGGGAGGACAATGATCCGAGAGTGGAAAAAGAAGTAGAACGAATAATCAGTGAACAGAAATGGACGGATTAGATAAGTTCCGCGAGGCTTTTGCGGAATACTCAGACAACTATGTAGTGATAGGCGGTGCAGCCTGTGACATCACCATGACCAATACCGTGGTGCGCCCACGCGCCACACACGACATCGATATGATAGTCATCGTAGAGAACATGACCGAGGCATTCGCCAACCGCTTCTGGCAGTTTGTACGTGAGGCAGGCTATCGACCTGAAAAGAGAAAACAGGAGGCTGGTGAACCACCAAGATATGAAATGTACCGCTTCCTTGATGGCCAAGACGGCTATCCCGAGATGATAGAACTGCTGTCACGCCACCCCGATGTGCTTGGAGAACCCAAGGGATTTGTCATTGAACCTATCCCGACCGATGAAGATGTGTCGAGTCTCAGTGCCATCATCATGGACGATGACTACTATCACTTCACTATCGCGCACAGCCAACTGACTGACGGCATACGCCATGCCAATTCAGCTGCCTTGATAGCGCTGAAGGCAAGAGCCTACCTCAATCTCATGGCAGACAAGCGGGACGGCAAGCATGTGAACACCAAAGACATCAAGAAGCACCGTTCTGACGTTCTGAAGAATGTGGTCATAATGACCGAGGACAACATTGAGGCACCTGCTTCCATAGTGGCATGTATAAGGGAGTTTGTCGCCTCCATCAGAGAAGACTGGACAACTCTCGCAGAACCATTATCAAAGTCGCTCGGTCAAGACGAGGCATTTGTGACTGGACTGTTGGACCAACTGGATGAATTGTTTATAGAAGCATGACCAATATGAAGATACAATACGCATCCGACCTGCATCTGGAGTTTGCCGACAACTGGCGGTATCTTAAAGCCCACCCCTTGGAGGTGACGGGCGACATACTGCTGCTTGCCGGTGACATCGGCTATCTCGGTGATGATAACTACTCCAAGCATCCTTTTTGGGACTGGGCATCGGAGAACTACAAGGAGGTGCATTGCTGCATGGGCAACCATGAGTTCTACAAATATTATGATGTGGCGACACTGCCCGACGGCTATCTTTTGGAGATACGTCCCAACGTGTTCAGCCATTACAACGGTATTGCGAGGATTGGCGACACCGACATCGTTCTCTCCACCCTTTGGTCGAGGATTCCTTTGGAAGACGCTTACTTCACCGAGCAAGTGATAAGTGACTTCCGCCGTATATTATATAAAGGTGAGCTGATGACCCATGCCCAATTCAATGCCGAGCATGAGCGTTGCCTCACGTTCATCAAGGACGCTGTGGCACATTCGCAAGCAGTCCATAAGATTGTCGTCACCCATCATGTGCCGTCGTTCCGTATGCTCCACCCCAAGTTTCAAGGCAGCAAGGCAAACGGGGCGTTCACCGTAGAGTTGGAGGACTATATCGCCGACAGCGGCATTGACTATTGGATATACGGACACTCGCACACCAACATCAATGCCAGGATAGGCAACACCCAATGCCTGTCCAACCAGTTGGGCTATGTCTTCTCCAACGAGCATCAGGACTTCTCCCACGGCAAGTATCTGTCCATATAGCCATCCACATTTTCTCATCCACCCTCTTTACAGGCTCTTCCCTATCGGAAGGGCTTTTTTTGTGCCCTTCGAGTTTGATTTTTGAGTATGATTGCGAGTGTAATCAAAATTAGAGTTAAGATTTGGCTCTGCGGAAAGGCATTTCGGTTTAAGATTGAAGAAAAGGTAGTTCCTTTGCACTGGCAATAAGCCAAATCATAGTAAAATCAAACTTGAAAAATGAAGTCATTTGTAATATTCGCCATTGTCGTGACCGTAATCTATGTCATCTACTATACGGTCATCATCGTGCAGGATCTGTACGGAAAGCCCAAGGACGAGAAGTCACAGGGCGAGTCGTTTGATGTCAGTGACATGACCAATGAAGAAGAGTCGATAGCGGTCAGCGAGAGCGACGGCGGCTTCAGCGTAGGCGACAACCAGTATGAGACAGCCTACGAAGAGAAGCAGCTTACAGAGCCTACAGAGGAGGCAGCTGTCACTGCGGAAGAGAGCAAACCTCATGTGCTTGAAAAGATACATAGCGCAATCGAGAAGAAGATGGAGGAAGTGAATACCACCTATTCCGACCCCATGTATTCGGAAGAATTGATAAACACCATCATAGCCCGCGGTCTCCGTCATAATGGCCGTGACATGGTCAAGGTGGAATCACTCAATAATGAGATATGATGTCAAAAACAAGAAGTGCATTTCTATCATTATATGCCGCTTTAACCCCAGCTCTGGCCAGTGCTAAGTGTGGTAACGTGGACTACAGCTGGGGAGCGGACGCACTTGCGAGTGCCCATGATTATGCCGTGACGATGATGCTCTATATCGTTTATATGTGCTATGCAGTGGCGGGCATCGTGGTCATCGTCAGTGCCTTGCAGATATATATAAAGATGAACACGGGCGAAGAGGGAGTGAAGAAGAACATCATGATGCTGGTGGGAGCCTGTCTGTTCCTCATAGGAGCGACCATCGTCTTCCCCGCTTTCTTCGGCT
The DNA here is from genome assembly GCF_018206105.1 of Porphyromonas levii. Taxonomy (NCBI): domain Bacteria; kingdom Pseudomonadati; phylum Bacteroidota; class Bacteroidia; order Bacteroidales; family Porphyromonadaceae; genus Porphyromonas; species Porphyromonas levii. The sequence continues at coordinate 19,487 of NZ_JADRGN010000031.1, read as the reverse complement.
ATCAGATTTAAGATACAGGTGATACGAGATAAGATAACTCAAAGTGTAACAAATTAAAAGGTAAAAAGAATGTTTGAAAGGATTAACAGGAAGGTGAAGGGATTCTTCTCTTCACAGCGCATGAAAACGCTCGCCCTGATGCTGCTTGTCGGCACCACCGCAGCAATGGCACAGAACGCAGCCGGCGACTACTCAGCAGGCACGACCGCGCTTACCACAGTGACGGAGGAAATTGCCAAGTATGTGCCTATCGTGGTGAAGCTTTGCTACGCCATTGCAGGTGTCGTTGCAATTGTCGGAGCCATAAGCGTTTACATCGCCATGAACAACGAGGAACAGGACGTCAAGAAGAAGATCATGATGGTCGTCGGCGCATGTATTTTCCTCATTGCAGCAGCCCAGGCTCTGCCTCTGTTCTTCGGCATTGGAGGTTAAACGTAGCGTGAGATTGTGAGTATGTAGAATGTTAAAATACTGACAGTTATGACAGAGACAAAGCAAGAGCGATTTCCGGATTATCCCATTTTCAAGGGACTGCAACGTCCATTGGAGTTCTTCGGGTTGCAGGGACGCTACATCTACTGGGCGGCAGCCACTGCAGGAGGAGCCGTTGCGGGCTTCATCCTCGGCTACTGCATCTTCGGTTTCGTGGCAGGACTCGTGCTGCTTGTCCTCGCCGTGGCTGTCGGTGGCGTTCTCATCGTCATGAAGCAGCGCAAGGGCTTGCACAGCAAGAAAAGTGACAACGGCATATTCATATATGCCTATTCTAAGAAAGTGTAAAACAAAAAAGAGAATCCATTATGTCCAAGTGGAATGCTATCAATGATTGTAAGTGAATGGAGGTGGGGGCATCACGTATGAGGGTGCGCCCGCCTTTTTGCGATTAAAACGAAAGAAAAGAACAATGACCCTATACATCATACTCATATTCTCAGCCATCTGCGTGGGCATGGCCATCAGTGTCAAGGCATTCGGCACAGGAGGCAAGCGCAAGCGAATCTTCCAGGACATCTACTTCTCCATCGAGGAAGTGGATGGCATCGGCGTGCTCTATACCAAGACAGGCGAATACTCCGCTGTGCTGAAGATGGAGAACCCCGTACAGAAGTATTCCGCCAACATCGAGGCCTACTATGAGTTCACCCACCTCTTCGCCGCCCTTGCCCAGACCTTGGGCGAAGGCTATGCGCTGCACAAGCAGGACGTGTTTGTGAGGAAGGCGTTCAAGGAAGAGAGTGCGACTAATCATGAGTTTCTGAGCGAGAGCTACTTCCGCTATTTCAACGGCAGACCATTTACCGACAGCGTCTGCTACCTGACCATCACACAGGAGAACAAGAAGAGCCGCCTGATGTCGTTCGACAACAAGAAATGGCGCGACTTCTTGGTGAAGATACGCAAGGTGCACGACCAGCTGAGGGATGCAGGCGTGAAGTCCCGCTTCCTCGGCAAGACAGAAACTAACGAGTATGTGGACCGCTTCTTCTCCATGAACTTCCGTGACAAGGTGGTGTCGATGACCAACTTCAAGGTCGATGACGAGACCATCGGCATGGGCGACCGCCGCTGCAAGGTGTATAGCCTTGTGGATGTGGATTGTGCCAACCTGCCGTCGGTCATCCGTCCCTACGCCAATATTGAGGTGAACAACACCAGTATGCCCGTTGACCTCGTGAGCATCGTCGATAGCGTGCCCGGTGCCGACTGCGTGGTGTTCAACCAGATGGTGTTCGTGCCCAACCAGAAGCGTGAGCTTGCCTTGCTCGACAAGAAGAAAAACCGCCATGCCTCCATGCCCAATCCCAGCAACCTGATGGCTGTGGAGGACATCAAGCGAGTGCAGGAGGTGATAGCCCGTGAGAGCAAGCAGCTCGTCTATACCCACTACAACCTCGTGGTGGCAGTGAGCGGCGACACCGACATACAAAAGTGTACCAACCATCTCGAAAACTCCTTTTCGCGCATGGGCATCCATATCAGCAAGCGCGCCTACAACCAGTTGGAGCTGTTCGTCAACTCCTTCCCCGGCAACTGCTATGGCATGAACGCCGACTACGACCGATTCCTCACCCTCGGCGATGCCGCCACCTGCCTAATGTACAAGGAGCGCATCGTGCATAATGAGGACACCCCGCTGAAGATATACTATACCGACCGACAGGGTGTGCCCGTAGCCATCGACATCACAGGAAAGGAGGGAAAGGAGAAGCTGACCGACAACTCGAACTTCTTCTGCCTGGGTCCTTCCGGAAGCGGCAAGTCGTTCCACATGAACAGCGTGGTGCGCCAGTTGTGGGAGCAGAACACCGACATCGTCATGGTCGATACGGGAAATTCGTATGAGGGACTCTGCGAGTATGTGGGCGGCAAGTACATCGCCTACACGGAGGACAAGCCCATCACCATGAACCCCTTCAACATCAGCAAGCGGGAACTGAACATCGAGAAGATCGACTTTCTGAAGAACCTGATACTGCTGATATGGAAAGGCTCGGAAGTGCAGATACCCGAACTGGAGTTCCGTGTCGTGGAGCAGCTGGTGACGGAGTATTACGACTTCTACTTCAACGGCGTTCAGCCCTATCCTTCCTCGCAGAAGGAGACTTTAAGAAAAAACCTCTCCACAATGGAGAAGCGGCGCGGCACAGAACTGTCGCAGATACACGGCAAGGTGGAGAAACTCATCCATGGACTTGAGGAGCGGCGCATGACATTGGCAGTGAAGACCCTGTCTTTTGACTCGTTCTATGAGTTTGCCTGTGAGCGTCTCGACCAGATATGCATTGAGAACAACATCACCACCATCGACTGCGACAACTTCGCCTACATGCTCCAGAACTTCTACCGTGGCGGCAAGTACGACAAGATACTCAATGAGAATGTCGATAGCACCCTGTTCGACGAGACCTTCATCGTCTTCGAGGTGGATGCCATCAAGGAGAACAAGCAACTCTTTCCCATCGTGACGCTCATCATTATGGACGTGTTCCTGCAGAAGATGCGCCTGAAGAAGAACCGCAAATGCTTGGTTATCGAGGAGGCATGGAAAGCCATCGCCTCGCCGCTGATGGCCGAGTACATCAAGTACCTCTACAAGACCGCCCGAAAGTTCTGGGCGAGCGTGGGCGTGGTGACACAGGAGATACAGGACATCATCGGCAGTCCCATCGTGAAGGAAGCCATCATCAACAACTCCGATGTAGTGATGCTGCTCGACCAAAGCAAGTTCCGTGAGCGATTCGACGAAATCAAGGCGATACTTGGATTGACCGATGTCGATTGCAAGAAGATTTTCACGGTCAACCGATTAGAGAACAAGGAAGGACGCAGCTTCTTCCGTGAGGTGTTTATCCGACGTGGCTCGACGAGTGGAGTGTATGGTGTGGAGGAACCGCACGAGTGCTATATGACCTACACCACCGAGCGAGCTGAGAAGGAGGCGTTGAAACTGTATAAGCGAGAGCTGAAGTGCAGCCATCAGGAGGCTATCGAGCGGTATTGCAGGGATTGGGATGCCAGTGGCATCGGGAAGTCGTTGGCATTTGCTCAGAAGGTGAATGAAGCGGGAAAGGTGCTCTATCTGACGGATAACTGCCCGACAACAAAATTGTCGGGAACGGACGGAGTAGCGAGAGGAGAGTCCCAAAATCGTTTGGGCTATCCCGAGTCACGTCGGACGAAGACGAAGTCAACGGTGGCTGAGTAGTAGATGCTATTAGTAGTGAATACTACCAATAGTAAATACTACAAGTAGTAAAGTAGTGGAATAGTAAGATAGTAGAAACGTAAAGTAGTGAAGCAATGAGACGTTTACACCTTATTATATTATATATGTGTCTGACACTTGTCGTGGGAAAGGTTCATGCGCAGTATTACAGCGTGAACTATGACAAGCAGACCGTTGCCGCCATGGCTGCCGCATTCGGTGCTGGAGCTATGGCAGAGAGCTATTATAACGAGCAGGTGGGCGAAATCTTGAAGCACTACAATGCCGCTGAGGTAGCCACCGCCGGTATCTTCGCCGCCAAGTTCTTGGAGCGCAAGGCATTCACCGACCTCGGTATCTGGAGCAGCAGCACAGAGAACTACTATTACCGCCGCATCCACAATATGGTGGCAAACAAGATTATGCCCAAGATATGGACGGTGGCAGGCATGATGCTGAAGAGTCCGCAGACCGCCCTCTACTGGGGCAGTTACCTGATGAAGATATGTGCCGATACCAAGTCGCTGTGTATGCAGTTTGAGAGTGTAGTGACCAACAGCAGCCTGACCTTTGCCGACATCCAGTTTTTGGAAATCAACCAGGAGATAGCCGCCATCCTCAAGCTGTCGGAGATTGGCAATGTGGACTGGCAGCAGCTGTTGGATGACATCGCCAGCGTGCCCGGCAATTTCACTGTAGAAAACCTCACCGCCGACATCAATACACTTTACAACATGGGAGCATCCTTGGCTACCGCAGGTATCAACGGGGCATCGGACGCACTCTTGCAACAGAGTGCCTTCAACGACCTTTTCAATGGCAAGATGAGTAAAATCATCGACATCTATGATAATTACCACGACCTGTATGAACAGGCAGAGAACGGCATCGGCAGCACCCTCCTCAGTCTGGTGGGTGGCGAGGATAACGTGGCAGCCCTCTTCGACCTCTCTAACTACAACATCACCTCGTGGATGACTGACTATCTGAGCGAGACGCAGGGCAACTACTACACGCAGCGTTGGTACATCGCCCGACGTGACCAAGGCAGCGTGAGCCTCTGTGACTACTATCCTCCGACCGATGACAACAGCATCCTGAACGGTGACCATTGGTATCGTATCAATACTTCTGATCCCAACTTCTACCCAAGCAGCACGCAGCGAGAACAGATACTGACCAACTCGGAGAACCATGCCGGATGGAGTCGCAGCCGTGTGCAGCAGCTCAACGCACAGAACGACGGCTTCACCTATACGATGAACTACTGGATGTCGTCGTATATCATCAGCCGTGGTGGCAAGCAGGCCAAGAAGGCCTACGCCTACGAGATACACGTCACCAAGAGCTGGAACAACGTGGAAGAGGTGTATGAGGATGTCTTCGACTCCTACAGCATGGACTTGAATACCTTCAAGCGACAGTTGCAGGCACGCCTCTCGGAATATAACGACAATGAGGAGGGCTATGTCTATTACATCGGCAGTGACGCACGCCGTTACTACCAAGCCACCGATGCCGCCAAGCTGAAGGGCGTGGAGAGCGTGACCATCAGCGTCACCTGTTCGGACGGTGTCACCCTCGGACAAGGCAGCACGCAGTACAAGTGCCGTGAGTGCGGCGGTTCGCTCAATGCCCACAGCAAGGAATGCGCCATGAGGACAACCGTATCAGAAAACAATCTCGACCTTTCGGAACTGGACGAAAAGGAACGTGAGGCAAGCAGCAAGATAGCCCTGTTGGAGGCGCAGATAAGCCAGTTGGAGACAGAGAACAAGAACCTGCTCACGCAGATAGCCAATGCCTCCGTGGAGGAAGCCCCAGCCTTGCGACAACAGTACAATGCCAACAAGACAAAGATAGACAACCTGAAGAAGGAGCTGGCGACATGGCAGCAGCAGTTGGCAGACATACAGGATGCCAAGAGCGAGGCTGCTAACGACAATGCCATTGCCACCGATGACTACTACCGCATCCCTGCCATCATGCAGGATGTGAAGTCAGCCTACAACCTTACGTGGCAAGGAGCCGGTTCGTGGAACGGCTATACATACGTCCGCACTGCCACCATGCCCAACATCAACGGCATCATCACCTTCAAGGCGACACTCTCCATTGCAAGAAAGCCCAAGTACTTCCTTGGCATCAAGATACACCGTGCGATACTGCAAATCTCGTGGGAACTGACCTCGGAATACACCGACACACAGGTAGTGGATGTACTGACCCTTGACCCGAATGCTTCTGACGAGGAGAAGACGAGGCAGGTGAACAGTCGTATCTCAGAGATAGCCCAGGAGTTCCCGTCGTGCAGCATCACCACGGAGTATGCCAAGAGTGAGGCGACACAGACCGCAGACAATGACGATGTGATACACCTGCTCTGGTCGAGCGACCGCCTGGAGATAGCCCGTGAAGTAGATAGCCGTATCACCAAGATATACGCCGACTTGGTATCATTGGAGAAGATGATGCACTACAAGCGCAGCATCATTGACGTACTGAAGGACATCCTTCCCTCGATAGACGCAGACCAAGGTCGCAGAAGAACACTCATAGAAGAGTGCTACGAGCGATGGAGGGAGAATGCAGACCCTAACAGAGGGGATGGCGACGAAAACGATAACGAGAATGAAAATTGAGGGAGGAATATAGAATGAGACATACCATCATCATAGCGCTCTTGCTGATTACCCTCTTCCCCAAGACAGCCTTGGCGCAATGGGGATTCGATGCGGTGTCGGTGGAAGCATACATCAACGACCACAAGAAGCAGCGCAGCCTGTTGCTGGCACGCAGCACACTGGAGTACAGCAATCAACTGCTGCATGAATACAGCAGTGAGGAGGTGGGCAAGTACAAGGAGCTGAACGTGGATTTGGACAAATACACTCGAGCCTTCGATGTCATAGATGTGATGTACCAGTCGTTGCGCACGGTGCTGAATGTGAAGAGCACCTACCAGACGGTGAGCGACCGCATCAGTGGCTACAAGAACCTGTTGGAGGACTTCAACGAGAAGGTCATCAAGCGGAAACACATCGAACTGGCGGACACGATACTCATCAGCATCAACAAGAAAGCCATCGACAACATATACAACGAAGGAAGTCAGCTCTACCATAGTGTCAACGACCTCGTATTGTATGCCACGGGAGCAGCCGCCTGTTCCACCTCCGACCTGTTGATGGTGCTGGACAATATCAACAACTCGTTGGACCTGATAGAGAAGCATCTGAACCAAGCCTACTTCCAGACATGGCGGTATGTACAGTTGAGAATGGGCTATTGGAAAGAGAAGATATATCGGACCCGGACGAAGGATGAGATACTCGAAGATGCCTTCAGCCGATGGAAAGTGGCAGGAAAACTTGATTATTGACGGATTGCAAACAAAAGAAGAACAGATATGAAGAAGACAATGATACTCATCATGGCGGCAGCAACCACCATCACAGCCACAGCCCAGAGCGTGACCTATAACCACGACTCCTCCAAGCAGAACCAGATAACGGTGATGGAGACAGGTAGCGGGTCTCTCACCCCTGAGTTCTATTATTGGCTGTTGCACAACAGCTACAAGAAGACGACGGCAGAGAAGAACAAGTTGGGCTTCCGCACCCTTGCCGGCATCAACCTCTACAACCAAGTGGATGATGCGGAAAAGATAGACTCTGCCCTGACCAAGCGTGCGGAGGTAGAAGCCCTGAATGTAGCCGACCGACAGATAGACCTCGCCTGGCTTGCCGAGAGCAGCAAGATTAACGGTCAGTTGGACAAGCTGAAGGCGAACATTGACCATATCATACCCACAGGAGGCACCATCAATGACAAACGCCGTTGGGAGGAATTGTACAATATGTACCAGTGTGCGGTGAAGTCCACCAAGGATGCCTATATGCCCAATGCGCAGAGGAAGCGACAGTATCTGAGCATCTATGCGGATTTGACGGCACAGAACGAGACACTACTGAAATACCTCGTACAGCTCAACACCCAAAACCAGACCACCGTCCTTCTGGCAGCCACCAACGATCGTGTGGTGTATAAAGGCAGCATCATCAGTGATGCCAAGAGCCGTTGGCAGGAGAACATGAAGGGTGTGAGGAGCACGACAGGCAGTGACAGCGATGATGCCAGCGGCGGTGATGGTGAAGAAAGTGTAAACAGATAAATCAGAATGAATTATGAAACAGAAAAACGAGTTTAACGTCCCTCCTCCATCAGAAGACGGAACAAGGGAATTGAGGAAAGAGATTCAGAAGATGAAGCGTGACAATCGCTTCCTGAGAATGAGACTGGCAACGAACATGGCAAGAAAGCAGGTTCTGCAAGATACTTTGCGGAATACAGCTGCACTTGTCAGACAGGTAGGTCAAACACCAGTCGTGAATGCTGCGGATGCAACATCCAAAACGATGTATGGACTTACGGCATGTGCCCGTTCGTGTGGCACCTCCCTTGGCAGACTATACAAATGGTTGCAGTATGAAGGTGTGATGCACAGAGAAGGTGACCTATGGGTAATTGACGAGCCGTATCAAGACAAGGACTACTTTTTCTACCTTTTCGGACTCCGAAACTGTTTCAGTAGATTGTATCTGAGAGTCACCCCCAAGGGATTGGAGCTTATTAGGGAGATACTGACACGTCACCCTATAGAAATACGATATATTCAAGAAAACAAAAAATAACTGATGGCAGACAACATACTCAGCGATTTCGGCATCAACATCCTCGAAGAGGAGATTGACGATGTGATATTCCAGACCAACGAGTTCCTGACCGATGCCACCTTCACTGGCTCACAGGGGCCATTCTGGTGGATCCTCCAAATGTGTATGGCATTGGCGGCACTCTTCTCCATCATCGTGGCGGCAAGCATGGCTTACAAGATGATGGTGAAGAACGAGCCGTTGGATGTGATGAAACTGTTCAAGCCCTTGGTGGTGAGTATCATCCTCTGTTGGTGGTACCCACCTGCTGACACGGGCATGACCAACAGCGGCAGCAGCTGGTGCGTATTGGACTTCCTATCCTATATCCCGAACTGCATCGGCAGTTACACCCATGACCTCTATGAGGCAGAGGCGACCCAAATCTCCGACAAGTTTGAGGAGGTGCAGCAGTTGGTATATGTCAGGGACTCGATGTACACCGACCTCCAGGCACAGGCCGACGTGGCGCATAAGGGCACGTCAGACCCCAACCTGATAGAGGCGACCATGGAGCAGATGGGTGTGGACGAAGTTACCAACATGGAGAAGGATGCCAGCAAACTGTGGTTCACCTCACTGACGGCAGGGGCTGTGGTAGGCATCGACAAGATTGTGATGCTGATAGCCCTAATCGTGTTCCGTATCGGTTGGTGGGCAACGATATACTGTCAGCAGATATTGCTCGGTATGCTCACAATATTCGGTCCGATACAATGGGCATTTTCATTGCTGCCCAAGTGGGAAGGAGCGTGGGCGAAATGGCTGATACGCTATCTGACGGTACATTTCTATGGAGCCATGCTCTACTTCGTCGGCTTCTACGTCCTGTTGCTCTTTGACATAGTGCTCTGCATACAGGTAGAGAACCTGACGGCGATAACAGCCAGTGAGCAGACGATGGCAGCCTATCTGCAAAACTCGTTCTTCTCGGCAGGCTATCTGATGGCGGCGAGCATCGTGGCATTGAAATGCTTGAACCTCGTGCCCGACCTTGCGGCATGGATGATACCAGAGGGCGATACCGCTTTCTCAACCCGAAACTTCGGTGAGGGTGTGGCACAGCAAGCCAAGATGACGGCTACGGGAGCCATGGCGACTGTAATGAGATAATAATAAATAAATATATGTATTATGGTAATCAAGAACTTAGAAAACAAGATCAAGTTGGTGGGTATCATCTGCACCGCCTTTCTGATTGGCTGCATCATCATCTCGGTGTCGAGCATCTGGACGGCACGCTGCATGGTGACGGACGCACAGCAGAAAGTGTATGTGCTGGACGGCAACGTGCCCATACTGGTGAACCGCACCACGATGGAAGAAACGCTGGATGTGGAGGCAAAGAGTCATATCGAGATGTTCCACCATTACTTCTTCACGCTTGCTCCCGACGACAAGTATATCCGCTATTCGATGGAGAAGGCGATGTATCTGGTCGATGAAACAGGTTTGGCGCAGTACAACACGCTGAAGGAGAAAGGTTTCTACAACAACATCATGGGTACGAGTGCCGTGTTTAGCATCTTCTGTGACAGCATCAAGTTCAACAAGGACAAGATGGAGTTCACCTACTATGGTCGGCAGAGGATAGAGCGAAGAAGCAATATCCTGATGCGCGAACTGGTGACGGCGGGACAGGTGAAGCGTGTGCCGAGGACGGAAAACAATCCTCACGGACTGCTCATCACGAACTGGAGGACACTGCTCAACAAGGATATTGAGCAGAAGTCGAAGTCAAACTTCTAATATCGTAGCGGTATGAGTGTAAAAGGAATCAGACGGATGCTTGTGGGCGAGGATATGCCCGACAAGAACGACCCTAAGTACAAGGAGCGGTATGAGAAAGAGGTGGCGGCAGGGCGCAAGTTTGCCAAAACCACGAGGATAGACCGTGCGGCGGCTAAGGTGCAAGGCTTCGCCAATGCCCACAAGACGTTGTTTCTCGTCATTGTCTTCGGCTTTGTCGCCACGTGTTTCGGTATCAATATCTACAGGATTGTGCGGTACTACGGTCATAGGACGGAGGCAAAAAGTGCCATCGAGCGGCAGGAAGGGCGCATGAAACAGATGATGGATGCCGCCCACTGCACAGTTCCTCCCGTGACGCATCGGACCGACAAGGAGGAGCAAGACAAGTCAGTAACATCAAAAAAAGACAGCGATGAGAATAACAGATAAGATAAACTTCCGCCAGCCTAAGTACATGCTGCCAGCCATTGTGTACATCCCGTTGCTTGCCACAGGCTATTTTGTCTTTGACATGTTCAATACGGAGGTGGCGGAAACGCAGGACAAGAACCTGCAGACCACCGAGTTCCTGAACCCCAACCTGCCCGGAGCGCAGATAAAGAACGGTGACGGCATCGGTGGCAAGTACGAGAACATGGCGAAGTCGTATGGTCGCATAGCCGACTATTCGGCAGTGGACAATATTGAGCGTGACAACGAAGAAGAGAAAGAAACGTATGAATCCAAGTACACAGAAGAAGACCTTGCGGAACTCGTCCGTCAGGCAGAAGAGAAGGACGATGCAGCCGAAGTGGCCGATGCCAAGGCGCGAGAAGCGGAAGCGCTCGAAGCACTCAACAAGGCACTCGCCGAAGCGAGGCTGAGAGGACAGGCGGCAGTTGCCCCCGTGGCCCAGGACACCACACAAGCAGAGCCGCCCAAAGAAGCGATTGAGGTGAAAGGTCAGATTGCCGAGGACAGCAAGGCGGTGAAGGCGTTGGATGAGGAGGATAAGGCACAGGAAGTGGTGAAGAAGGTGAAGGTGACTTCCGACTATTTCAACACCCTGACGCAGAACGAGCATGAGCCGAAGCTCATCAAGGCCATCATCGATGAGGATGTAAAGGCTACGGATGGATCGAGGGTGCGGTTGAGACTGCTTGACGACATCGAGATTGGTGAGACGATGGTGAAGAAAGGATCGTATCTCTATGCCACCATGAGCGGTTTTGGTTCGCAGCGAGTGAAGGGCAGCATCAACTCCATCTTGGTGGATGATGAGCTGATAAAGGTGTCGCTTTCGCTCTATGATACGGATGGACTGGAGGGATTGTATGTTCCCGGCAGCCAGTTCCGTGAAACCACCAAAGATGTGGCGAGTGGTGCGATGCAGAGCAACATGAACATCGACCAGAGTGGAGCGAACAACAGCTTCTCGCAATGGGGAATGCAAGCCGTGACCAATGCCTACCAGAAAACGAGCAACGCCATCAGCAAAGCTATCAAGAAGAATAAGGTGAAGCTGAAGTATGGGACGTTTGTTTACCTCGTCAATGGGAAAGAGAAGAGGAAATAGACACTGCCCGATGACAAAATCATCGGGAACGGTGGCTCATCAAGTATAAACATCAATAATATCAACAATTATGAATATCATTCAGAAGATTAACGTATGTGCATTGCTTTCGCTGAGCGTGCTTTCAGCCAAGGCGCAGACCACCTACATGGAGATCGAGCAGCTGACGGTCAACGACCAAGTAACTACCGTCATCACCGCCTCCGAACCCATCCGCTTTGTCGATATATCCACCGACAAAGTGGTGGGCGACCAACCCATCAACAACACCATCCGCCTGAAGCCCAAAGACAACGTGTATGCCGACGGCGAGGTATTAGCGATAGTGACCATCGTAACGGAACGCTACCGCACGCAGTATGCACTACTCTACACCACGAGGATGCAGGAGGCAGTGACCGACAAAGAGATAGAATGCTCGGAGCGCAATGCCTACAACAATCCGGCTGTCAGCCTCTCCACTGCCGACATGTCCAAGTATGCGCGTCAGATATGGTCGTCGGCTGCCAAGTACCGCAACGTGGCGACGAAGATGCACCGTATGGTGATGCGCCTTAATAATATATACAGCGTGGGCGAATATTTCTTTATTGACTTCTCCGTGGAGAACAAGACCAACATCCGCTTTGACATCGACGAGATGCGCATCAAACTGTCGGACAAGAAGCAGAGCAAGGCTACCAATGCGCAGATAGTGGAGTTGACCCCAGCCCTTGTGTTGGACGATGCGAGGACCTTCAAGTACGGTTATCGCAACGTGATTGTGGTGAAGAAGATGACCTTCCCCAACGACAAGGTGCTGACCATAGAACTGTCGGAGAAGCAGATAAGCGGACGTACCATTTCGCTCAGCATCGACTATGAGGATGTGCTGTCAGCCGATTCGTTTAACCATATACTGTTGGAGGAAGAGTGATGAAAATGAAGAGTGAAGAATGTAGAATGAAGAAACAACGTTCGGCGGCCAAAGGGAAATCCAATAGGCTTGCACATACATTATTGCTGATAGCCATCTGTTTTATGGCAAGCATGACTCCGGCAATAGCGCAGAAGAATAGCGACTGCATATCCTTGGGGTTCGGCTGCCTGTATGAGCGAGGACTGGACGTGACGCTGTCCTACGAGCATGAGACGAAGTACCACAATGCGTGGGAGTATTTTGCCAATGGCTACATCAAGTGGGACGAATGCGCCTCGTGCGGTCATGTGTGTCCTGAAAGTTTCTGGAACAACTACCGCAGTTATGGTTTCGGCTTTGCCTATAAACCCTGTGTGGTGAGAGGACGCAACCACCATGGCAACATGCGCATCGGAGCATCTGCTGGTAGCGATACCGACAGGTTCTTGGGCGGCATCCACCTCGGCTATGAACATAACTACACCTTGCGCCATGGTTGGAAACTGTTTTGGCGGGTGAAGACTGACGTGATGATCAAGGGCGAAGACCTGTTCAGAACGGGCATTGTCCTGGGTGTGAAACTTCCTGTAAAATGAATATGCGTATGAAGAAGCTATTATCAATTCTTGCAGTTGCGGCAACGATGTTGCTGACTGCCTGTGACGAGCATCAGGACTTTCCCGATACTGCCATGAAGGTTACCCATATCTTGACCACTGACGGCAAGGTGATGCCCTACGAAACCTATGAGCAATCGGGCAAGCAAGCCATTGCCGTGGTGTTCAACATCAACCAGAGGGAAGATATGGAGGGTAACGGATATGCCGTCTATCTGTGGGACATCGTTCCCGAAGCCTTTGCCGACAGCATCGGTGTAGAGCAGGACTCTTCCTGTGATCTCACCGCCTACGACGGCAATGCCAACACCTTTGCCCTTTATGGCACGACCGATGTGAAGTCGCCCTTGGCAGAACGTGTCTTCGACATGTGGCGTTACGGTCAGAGTGCCTATATCCCCAGTGTGGCGCAGATGCGTCTGCTTTATTATGCCAAGGACATCATCAACCCCTACATCTTGAAATGCGGCGGAACACCCATCCCCGATGAGGACGATGACTGTTGGTATTGGACTTCAACGGAAGTAGAAGGACAAGCGACTGCCAAGGCATGGCTCTACTCCCTTGGTAGCGGTGCCATACAGGAGACTCCCAAGTGGCAGCCACATAAGGCGAGACCCATCATCACGATTATGGATTAACCCATATACAGACATCAAGTATCACCCGTATCATCATCATAGTACAACAATTAAAAAAGAAAAAGCATGAAAAAGAATTTGTTTCTAATGTTGGGACTTGGAGCCATGCTCCTTACGTCCTGTGACCAAGACATCGTCAATGAGATTTACCTGCCCGGTAGCGGCGGTTCTGTGGTCGTGACCGACAGCACATCGACCAAGCAGCTTCAGGTATTCACCAATCTGGAGATGCTGCAACCTGCCGTCTCCACACGAGCCGTTGACAACCAGTGGGAACTCAATGATATGATTGGCATCTCTTCCACAGGGATGATCAACAATATGAAGTTCACCCGAAGCGGCGGCACGAATCAGTTTGTGTCAGCCAACAAGGTGTTTTTCACGGACACAGACACTCACACCTTCAATGCCTACTATCCCTATACGGCAAATCCTACCAACGACCTCATAGAGTTCCAAGTGCCGGAGGCAGCTGTACAGAGTGAGCAGAAGGTCAATGATTTTCTGTTTGCCAGTGGAGCGGCATCATACGCCAATCCGAGCCTTACATTGAACTTCACCCATCAGATGGTGCGTGTCATCATCAAGGTCTATACCTCACCAGAATACGGTTTCACCACCAATGATTTTGCAGGAAGCCTACTCACGTTCGTCGGTTATTTTGACAGCGGTACTTTCAACATCAAGACCGGAAAGGTAGAATGCAGTGACGAGTCGGTGACGACCTATTATTTCGGCGACCCACAAAGTGACCATATGGAATATACGCTTTATGTTCCTGCACAGGTTATGCCAGACATGACATTGCAACTTAGCAATGGGGAGAACTTCGTATTCCTCACAAACGACACTTGGAAAGCAGGTCATTCCTACAGCTATTCATTGAAGCCTGTGCGTAACACCTTGGAGGTCATATCTGCAACTATCTCTCCGTGGACAGTAGAGTCTGAGAAGACCATCAACGGCTACGAATAAATTCAAAAGAGGATTGGAGGGTGTCCACCGTGGCATCCTTCTTCCTTTTGTCATTATCACCCAACATCATCGAAAAGTAAATGGAAGAAAGCAAAGAGTTACAGGGTTTTTACAAGATATTCAGGGCGGTGATTTACGTCTCCATCCTGATGGAGTTCTTCGCCTACGCACTGGAGCCGGAGCAGTTGGACTGCTTGGGCGGCGTGGTGACGGACATCCACGGGCGCATCAAACGGTGGATGATTTACCATGACGGCAACCTCGTGTATAGCAAGGTGGCTACGTTCCTGCTGATATGTATCACCTGTGTGGGAACGAGAAACAAGAAACATCTGGAGTTTGACGCTCGTCGGCAGGTGCTCTATCCGCTGCTGTCGGGAGTGCTGCTGATTGTGCTGTCCGTATGGCTGTTCGGTCATTCGATAATGCCCTGTTTCTATACCCTCCGTTTGAACACTTGGCTCTATATGCTCACTTCCATCGTCGGTGTCGTACTGGTACATATCGCCCTTGACAATATCTCCAAGTTCTTGAAGGAGGGGTTGCTGAAAGACCGATTCAACTTCGAGAACGAGAGTTTTGAGCAATGCAGGGAGTTGCAGGAGAACAAGTACAGCGTGAACATACCGATGCGCTATTACTACAAGGGTAAGTTCCGCAAGGGATGGGTGAACATCGTCAATCCGTTCCGTGGCACATGGGTTGTGGGTACTCCTGGTTCGGGTAAGACCTTCTCCATTATCGAGCCGTTCATCAGGCAGCATAGCGAGAAAGGCTTTGCCATGGTGGTGTATGACTATAAATTTCCCACCCTCGCCACCAAGCTCTACTACCACTACTTGAAGAACAAGAACGCCAAGGACAGCAAGATGCCCAACGGCATGAAGTTCAACATCATCAACTTTGTGGATGTGGAGTATTCTCGCCGTGTGAACCCTATTCAGTTGAAGTACATCAACAACCTTGCCGCAGCGAGCGAGACTGCCGAGACATTGCTTGAATCCCTGCAAAAGGGAAAGAAGGAAGGCGGTGGTGGCAGCGACCAGTTCTTCCAGACCTCTGCCGTCAACTTCCTTGCCGCCTGCATCTATTTCTTCTGCAACTACGGCAAAGAGCCCTACGACAAGGACGGAAAGTTGCTGATTGCCGAGCGTCGTGAAGACCCGAAGACGAAACGACTGATACCCACAGGACGAGTGTTCGACCATTCGGGCATGGAAGTGCAGCCCGCCTATTGGTTGGGCAAGTACTCTGATATGCCGCATATCCTGTCGTTCCTCAACGAGAGTTATCAGACCATCTTTGAGGTGCTTCAGACCGACAACGAGGTAGCCCCCTTGCTTGGCCCGTTCCAGACCGCCTTTGCCAACAAAGCCATGGAGCAGTTGGAAGGTATGATTGGTACGTTGCGTGTCTATACCTCCCGACTTGCCACCAAGGAGAGTTATTGGATATTCCATAAGGATGGCGATGATTTCGACCTGAAGGTCAGCGACCCGAAGAATCCGAGTTATCTGCTTATTGCCAACGACCCCGAAATGGAGAGCATCATCGGTGCGCTGAATGCCTTGATTCTCAACCGCCTTGTAACGAGAGTGAATACAGGACAAGGCAAGAACGTGCCTGTGAGCATCATTGTCGATGAGTTGCCTACGCTCTACTTTCATAAGATAGACCGACTGATTGGCACAGCCCGAAGCAACAAGGTGAGCGTAGCCTTGGGCTTTCAAGAGCTGCCGCAGTTGGAAGCCGACTACGGCAAAGTGGGAATGCAGAAAATCATCACCACCGTGGGCAATGTGGTCAGCGGTTCGGCTCGTGCCAAGGAAACCCTCGAATGGCTGTCGAGTGACATCTTCGGTAAGGTGGTGCAGCTCAAAAAGGGAGTCACCATCGACCGTGACAAGACCTCCATCAATCTGAATGAGAACATGGACAGCCTCGTTCCTGCAAGTAAAATCTCCGACATGCCCACAGGATGGATTTGCGGACAGACTGCCCGTGACTTCGTGCCCACGAAAACCGGCATGAACGGCTCGATGAACATCCAGGAGAGCGAGGAGTTCAAGACCTCCAAATTCTATTGCAAGACCGACTTCGACATGGCGGAAATCAAGAAAGAGGAATCAGAGTATGTCCCTCTCCCTAAGTTCTATAAGTTCAAGAGCAAGGAAGAGCGAGAGCGCATCCTCTACAAGAACTTCGTTCAGGTTGGGGAGGACGTGAAAGCCATGATCAAGGAGATACAATTATTCAAGTCAATGTAGTTTTCAACAAAACCAAGAGAATGAACATAAGAACAACAGCATGATACGACTCATCACAATAATTCTGTTGAGTATATTATCCACTTGCCCTGTACCCTGTCACGGTCAGCAACCAGACAGGGTACTTTTTGAACGTCTTGTCACCTCGACAAAATACTTTGAGGGATGGCATACGCAAAGCAAAACGCCTGGGCATGTCGGATATGGTCACAAGATTCAACAAGGAGAACATTTCCCCAATTCACTGACTCGCCGACAGGCGGATTCCCTGTTAAGAAGTGACCTTATACAACACTATCGTCTATATTCGCGATATGGTAAGGATGCCTATCTTCTCGCAGCTCTTTCATACCAAATAGGTCCTGCAAAGTTGTTGGGCAATACGAGATATCCAAAGTCAACCTTGCTCATTCGTTTGGAGAAAGGTGAAAGGCAAATTCTGCCTCTCTATTTGAAGTTTTGCAAGTGGAAAGGGAAAGCCATACCTTCTATCCGAAGAAGACGATTGGTAGAGTATAATTTGCTCTTCTCTCCATAGTTTCTTTATTTTGTCCTCCTTTATTTATATTGATTAGAGTGGCACATGCCTGTATGTGCAGATACCAGGTCGTAGATGTGCACATACCTTGCCATTTATGTGCACATACTTTGTGATGGCATAATAAGTGTTTTTTGTGGACAATGTGGCTATTTGAAGGATTATGTGGCCCAATTTTGATGTTATTAAGCACCTTTTCTTATACAAAAATTCGGAATGCGGTAATTTTTATAGTTAATTCTTGTTAATTTTAAGATTTATACAAAAATTTCTTTTCAGTTGTTATCATCTAATTCAAAAATTATGCGTACCTTTGCACTTGGACTATTAGCCTTTCGCTCTATCTGTCGCAGTTAGACGTGTTCTTACATGGCATTAGCGAGGCAGCCTACGCCGTGCTGAGTATGGCGGAGTCACATAATGACAAAGCAGTACAAAGCGGGCATTGGGTGGGAAAAATAGTCCAGACATAATGAAGGCGTTTACTTGACGCTGTGTTTGAGACGGTCTGTAATCTAGCAAGTCACAGAAATGTTTGGTCTTGAACGTAGCAACGGTAGATGTCCCGGGTGTGATTATATCACTCCTGCGGAGACCTTGTAAGCACGAATTGTACCTTTTCGGGCACAATAAAATTGTTTATATAGGTCTCCAAAAAGTAGCGCAAACCGAAAGCGGAACCGCCAAGCTGGCATGAGCGTTTTGCTGAGGTATCGCCTACTTTATGCAATGGAGCGATTATTCATATCGGCGTGGGCTCTGACGTTGTCTGTTCAACCAAAATAGGCAATTGCTAGAGCCTCAGACCGTGGGACGGACAACAGGACGATCTCACGCTCTTTTTATGTCCTTAACGGAGTTCTGTCTAGAGCAAAGTAAGGTCACCGATATGAAAATCGCTGATAACGCATCAATAGATGATAACACCCATGGAGGCGGTGAAATCCCTCCCCGCACCGGGCTTACCCCCGATGCCCTCCCCGAAGTTCAAGAGCCAGTTTTGGCGGAGAACTCACAAACAGGGGTGTCCACCAGAAATGCCCTGTCGGGAACTGACGACAAACCGAGTGGAGAGACAAAGTCTGCTTTGACTATCCCGAGGTGCGAAGGAGGAAGAGCCAACGGCTCAACTGACGGCTCAGCTCCCCTTAAAACCATCAAGAGGAAGCCCAAGGAAGTTCCCCATTGGTATGCTCTCCGTGTAACCTACGGACGCGAAAAGAAGGCATACGATTATTTGGTTGGAAAGCATGTAGAGGCATACTATCCGACTATCAAGACCGTCAAGGAAGTTGACGGCAAGCGAAAGACCGTTGAAGAATCTCGTCTTCCCAATATTTTCTTTGCACGCGGAACGGAAGAAGAGATAAAGTCATTTGTTTACGACAACGTAAACCTCCCCCACCTCCGTTTTTATTATCGTCACACTCACGAAGGAGCACGAGTTGTTAAAGAACCTCTCATCGTACCAGATTACCAAATAGAGGGTCTGAAGATTATTTGTGCTTCAGAGGCTGAGGATGTCATCATTGTGCCACCTGAGATTCAGAAATTTCAGGCAGGACAGACTGTGCGCGTCATCGATGGTGTATTTAAAGGAGTAATAGGCAAGATAGCTAGATATCAGGGGCAACAACGTGTGGGAATTATCATAGACGGGTTGCTAACGATAGCATCTGCTTATGTACCAACTGCATTTGTAGAAACAATTGTATAAAATAACAGAAATAATAGAATATGCAAGAGCATACTTTAATAGCCAATTCTGGTATACAGATTATCACTTTTCCACTTGGCATCAACACTCAGGAAAAATTCAA
>NZ_JADRGN010000004.1:0-85101 GCF_018206105.1 Porphyromonas levii | reverse complement strand
TAAATATTTGGCTCTACAATAGTTTTTTGGTACCTTTGCGGCGATTATTCCGTGATGGGTCGTGTAAGTAGCTTTAGGAGTTAAGGCTCACCCACTGGGTATTATATTAAACGTTAATAGTTATGTACGGAATCGTAGAGATTCAAGGACAGCAGTTTAAGGTTGAGAGTGGCAAGACCCTTTTCGTTCACCACATCAAGAATGTGAATGAAGGAGACACTCTCGAGTTTGATCAAGTTATGCTCCTCGATCGTGATGGTCAGGTAAGTGTTGGTGCTCCTGTAGTAGAGGGTGCTAAGATTGTTTGCGAAGTTCGCCGTCCACTCGTTAAGGGTAAGAAGGTGTTAGTCTTCCACAAGAAGCGCAGAAAGGGCTATCGTAAGCTAAATGGCCATAGGCAGCAATTTACAGAGCTGGCTATCAAGGAGATTGTAGGATAACTAAAGAACTAATAGAAAGGAAAGAGATATGGCACACAAAAAAGGTGTAGGTAGCTCTAAGAACGGTCGTGAGTCGGAGAGCAAGCGACTAGGTGTAAAGAAGTTTGGTGGTGAAATCGTAAAGGCAGGCAACATCCTAGTTCGCCAGCGTGGTACTAAGCATCACCCAGGTGCTAATGTAGGTATGGGTAAGGATCATACCCTATATGCTCTCGTAGATGGCAAGGTGGTATTCTCTACTCATAAGGGTGACAAGTCAATGGTATCTGTTGAGGCTTAATACCTACAGTCTATCAAGGTGATTGAGAATCACCACATAAGAAGAATATGGTTAGTGGTGCTACTCATCGCAATGATGGGGAGCACCTCTTGCCGTACTATAAAGCAGCCCGTAAAGCGTGTACTTATCCCAGGAGAAGTCATCACGAAAGAAGGGGAGATTATTGATATAGGGGCAGAGCAGCTTCAGCTGGCAAAGCAGCTCTCAATGGATCTAGACATGGATATTGAGACACCCGAGGACAACTTGGATCTCTACGCCTTTATTGACGACTGGATTGGCACCCGCTACCGTTTTGGAGGTACCACAAAGAGAGGTACTGATTGTAGTGGGTTTGTCTACCGATTATATAAGGACGTCTATGCCACCGATGTGGGGCGACAGTCTTCTGCCGACCTCATGAGTAAAACCCGCAGAGTGAAGAAAGGGAACCTACGGGAAGGTGATATGGTCTTTTTCAATATTAACAACCGACGTGGTGGCAGGGCTAGCCATGTAGGAGTATATCTGAAAGATAATAAGTTTATCCACTCCACTACACGGAGAGGAGTTATCATCAGCGACCTCAACGAGCCCTACTACAAGAGAACCTACTTAGGCGCAGGCAGGGTAATAGATTGACAATGGCGCAGGATCAGATATTACTTACTCCGCACCAACGGTCTGTGGTGACGAAAGGTGTAGCCTATCTTAAAGAAGACAACCATAGGATATTGCTTATCCAAGGCTCAGCAGGGACAGGGAAGACTACGCTTGTCCATACGCTTGTCTCCGAACTTAGCCATGAGCTGAGCGCCAAGAAGGATCGCACTTATTCGGTGGTGATGACGGCACCAACACACAAGGCGGTAGAGGTACTTAGGCAAAAGAATAGTGATGAAGATAATATCTATACTGAGTTTTGCACCCTCCACTCAGCGCTTAGGCTCAAGTACAGTATAGATGAAGACAAGGGCATTGAGAAGTATATCCCAGATCCTAGTATTAGAGAGCGCAAACTCAGTGGTGCTACTATCTTAGTGATAGACGAAGCATCTATGATTGGGACAGACTTACTCCATTATATCGATTTAAGCCTCGAGGATAATAAGCTACTCAAGGTAATATTCATTGGAGACAATAAGCAGCTTCCCCCAGTTAATGAGCCGTCCTATATTTCCCCCATATTCAACCAAGGTTATAAGCAGTTAGGGCTAACTGAGATTATCAGGCAAGCGGCAGAAAATCCCATCATCCCCCTCTCCAACAACATCTACCAGCTCAATAGCTATACCGATAACACGACACAAGAGGGTCTTGGTTATAGTTTCACCAAAGACACTCAGAAGATTATTAGGTACTTTGTGCAGAATAGGCACGACACCGATATCCGCTTTCTCGCCTACACCAATAATCGAGTAGAGGAGTTCAATAAACTAGTGCGGCACGAAATCTACGACCGCCCCAGTAAGATTGAACTAGGGGAGACAATCATTATTGATCGCTCATACCAGGTGGATCGAGACATAATATTCAACAATAACGAGGAAGTGAAGATTAATTCCTCAGAAGTCTATGAGATTGATTTCGAGTACCCCATAGACAAGGAAGCTAATACAGACAGCGTGCCGCTAAAGGTGTATATCGTCAACGGGTGTTTACCGATTATCCACGAGGATAGCGAGTTCCTATTCCTCGACATCCTCGATCAGTTGAAACGGAAAGCGAAGAAAAAAGATTTATTGTGGCGGGACTACTATCAAACCCGAAATAGCTTTGCTGTCTTCAAGCATAGGTATGCCCTCACAATACACAAGGCTCAAGGATCAACTTATAGAGAAGTATACCTAGACTACGATGATATCAATAAAAACCCCGTTTCCGAGGAGAAAAAGAAGCTGATATATACGGCAATCACTCGTGCTTCAAAACACCTAACGGTACTCACTTCAAGACTAAAAGATGGCAAGTAAGTTATTTCTTTTTGACATGGATGGTGTCCTTTTCGACACTATGCCACAGCATGTACGCAGCTGGAAACAAACAGTCGATGAGTATGGGCTAAAGGCAGAACAAGACGAGTTCTATCTCTACGAAGGTATGCGAGGGATAGACACCATAGCCAAGCTATACCATAGAACCTTCGGCAAGGAAGCTCCTATGGAGCTAGTAGAGGAAATCTACGAAAGGAAGACCGCCCTATTCAATAACGCCAACTTCGAGCTACAACTAATCCCCCACACCAGAGAGGTAATGGCGGTGGTCAAGGAGAAGGGTTATGATATAGCGGTGGTCACGGGAAGCACCCAAAACAACGCCTACCCTAGGATTGAAAAGTACTACAGCGACTATGTCAAGAGGGAGCATATCATTACGGCGGAGAGTGTGACCAAAGGGAAACCCAACCCCGAGCCCTATCTCATGGGCATGAAACTATTCGGATGTTCTCCAGAAGAGGCTATCGTCATAGAGAATGCCCCTCTAGGGGTGAAGAGTGGAAGCTCTGCTGGAGCGCTTACCATTGCTGTAACAACTGGCCCTATCAAGGAATCTATTTTGAGAGAAGAGGGAGCCCAACTGGTTTTTCCCGATATGAAAGCGCTACAAATATGGTGTCAGAAGAAGCTATAAAGCCACTATCCGAAAGGGAACGAAAGATAGTCACCTCGCTCCGACTCGCCAAGAAAAGAAGCGAAGAGAGACTATTTGTAGCCGAGGGTGCCAAAGCCATAGAGCTACTTACCCCCTCCTTCCAGCTCCGATGGATGATAGCCTCCGACCCTACCTTACTTATAGGCGTAGGGAAAGAGGCTCGACTAACGAGCCAACAAGAGATGAAGAAGCTCTCCTCACTCGAAAGCCGTCACGAACTCATCGCTGTATTTGAGCTTCCTTCCGAGCCCCCATTTACGGCTTCGGGGCTTATCACCGTCGCTCTCGAGGAGGTACAGAATCCTGGCAACCTTGGCACCATCATTCGGCTATGCGATTGGCTTGGCATCAAGAATATATTGTGTAGCAAAGGGTGTGTAGACCCTTTCAACCCCAAAGTGGTTCAGGCCAGTATGGGAGCACTGGGCAACGTAACTATCTACCAAGACATCGATCTGCCAGAGTTCCTCCCCAGCCACTTCAGCAACATCATTACCACGGCAATGGATGGGCAGGACTATCGGACGGCAGTCATCCCGCCCAACTCCGTCATCATATTTGGCAACGAAGGGAGCGGGATATCCTCCGAGCTCCTCAGTATAGCAAATAATCGTATCACTATTCCGAGAGCCGAAAGCTCAATAAGTGACTCTCTCAACGTTTCGCTTAGTGCTGCCATTCTACTCTCTTCATTCACTAGATAAAATACTATGCGTAAGATTGCGTTATCCTTAGTGCTCGCTTTTGTAGCGGTTGTAGCATTGGCTCAGGAGAAGGAATATCAAGTCGAGTTCAAGACCAATGTCGGCTCCTTCACTGTGAAGCTTTACAACGAGACACCACTCCACCGAGACAATTTCCTGACACTCGTAAGGCAGGGAGACTTCAACAACCTCGTATTCCACCGTGTCATCAAAAACTTTATGGTACAAGCCGGTGGTGCCATGAAGGGCGACGATGGGAAAGCTATGGCAAAACTAGAGGCGAAGTACCCCAAGATGATTCCCGCAGAGTTTCATTACCCCGAGCTATATCACAAGAAAGGGGCGCTAGCTGCTGCTCGCCAAGGCGACGAAGAGAACCCCGAGAAGGAGAGCTCTCCTATCCAGTTCTACATAGTGACTGGGCAGTGCTTTCTTGAGAACGAGCTAGAGAAGTACGACAATGAGGAGCGAGGCAAGATGCCAGACTACATCAAGCAAACCTACATGACAGAAGGAGGTACACCTCACCTAGACACCGAATACACTGTATTTGGAGAAGTCCTCGAAGGCATCAAGACCATTGATAAGATCCAAAACAGCAAGACGGACGATAGCGACCGACCCACCAAAGACATCTACATTATCTCCACTAAAATACTCCAAAAGTAATGATAAAGAGGCGACCACCACATGGTCGCCTTTTTTACTTTCGTTACTCAAAACCCCAGATCTACCAACTAAGCTACCCGTAGTGTAGGGTTTCCAAAAAAATTCCCTCGGTTGGAACGGTAAGTTTCCAACGTTGGAAAGCAAAGTTTCCGTCGATGGAAATATAAGTTTCCAAGGCTGGAAAGATAAGTTTCCGTCGACGGAAACTTTAGCTTCCAACATTAGTAAGCTAAGCCCCTCCATACATACGCGTCAAATCCCCCAGTGTGTATGCCACTAGAATACCCATACAGCACTCATGAGAATAGCCACCAACACCCCCTATTTTGTGAAGTGGCGATAGGTTAGTACCTTTGTACATAAGATATAAACTATATAATTCAAGAAGATATAATGAAAGTAGCTAGAAGCTTATATATTGCCTTAGCATTGGGCTTTGGCTTATTATCGAACAACGTGGAGGCGCAAGAGTTTGCTTCTACTCCTGACTATGCAATGAATATTTTGCTCAATGACACGCTAGGGGCAGCACTAAGTCAGGAAGCAAAGCAGATTATTGGTCGACCATTCTCGCCCGACCAGTTACCTACAGCCGAAGAGCTCCGGCTAAAAGCCCTACTCAATGCCCCATTAGTGGTCGACGCTAAAAACTTCAAGTCATTAACCATTGATGTCCCCGAGACCAAACCTCGTTACTCCAACCTAAGTACTTGGACAGAACGCCTATTGGAAGAGCAAGATAAGATAGCCCAAACCAGCACTTTCGCTCAGAGCGTAGGCCGATGGTCACACCTTCGACTACTTAGGGAACAATTGATGCTCACGCACCCTCAGTTTGCCGATATTATGGTTGGCCAATTACCGGGCACTATGAAAGGGAATCAGATTGCAACATCGGGGTACAATGGAGAGTTGGCACAGCTATCTGTAGTTCAAAAGCCCACGGGGGAAATAGCTGGCGGGGAGATAGAGCGGAAGTACTGGTGGCATAAGTTTGAGGGAAGCATCCACTTTGCACAGAACCAAGTATCCAAGAATTGGCATAAGGGAGGCTATAATAGTCTTAACTTCAACACCCGCATCTTCTACAATGCCACTTACGAAAAAGGTAAGGTCAAGTGGGTGAATGAGCTAGAATACAGGCTCGGTCTATTCTCCAATGTCCCTGATACCGACGACAAACTACAGCTCAAGATAGGAGAAGACTCGTTCCGTGCCAATAGCAACCTTGGTATCAAAGCTTATAAGAATTGGTATTATACTACCGATGTACAGCTGCGTAGCCAATTATTGAAAAACACTAAAGAAAATGGGACTCTGATAACTCGACCATTTGCACCCCTTGTTTTGGATGCAGGTCTCGGTATGAAGTATGACATCAACCTTAAGAATTTTAGGAGTAACCCTTTTGCTCGGTTCCGTTTCACTGCCAATGTTGCCCCACTAGCTGCGAACCTAGCTTATACCTATACTGATGATATTGACAAGGGACGTATCGGTTTTGTACAAGACCAGAGGTTTAGAGCTCGCCTAGGTTCGTCCATTCACCTCAACCTCAATTGGGACTTCTCTACCTCCCTCAATTGGACTTCAAGGCTATTCTACAGCACATCCTATAAGCACGTAGAGATAGAGTTCGACAACTCTATCAACTATGCCTTCACACGCTTCTTCACTGCCCGTTTCTCGCTCAATACGAGGTTCGATGATAGTGTGATCCTACCAGCAGATATGCCAAAGACCTTCATGAATCTACTCCAGTACAACCAGCTCTTTAGCTTAGGTTTCTCATATAAGATTTAAGCTGCAAGGATATGCTACAGCTACCAGAGAGATTCAGAGAGCGCTTTGCCCAGCAATTTGGAGTGGATGAACTGACACTGCTCGAGGAGGCTCTAGGCAAACCGCTTTCGCCCTCCATTCGCACACACAGCGACAAAGGGTTTACACCAAAGTTAAGAGCGGTACCATGGTGTGCCCTCGGTGGCTACGTAGATAGCGAGGTAACGTTCGGAGCAGACCCTCTGTGGCATGCAGGGGCATATTATGTACAAGAGCCTGGGTCTATGATGGTCGCTCAGTATATTGAGCAACTAAGGTTAGCGCCTCAGCGTGCCATTGATCTTTGTGCTGCCCCTGGGGGCAAAACGAGTTTGTTGAGGAATTATATCCCAAATGATTGCATCCTCATAGCTAATGAGATAGAGAGCGCTAGGTCTAGGATACTACTTGAAAACCTCACTCGATGGGGACTCGATGAGACCATTGTAACCAGTGCTACCCCTAGGCAACTAAAAGTGAGCGGCATCACAGCCGACTTAATCCTTGTGGATGCCCCTTGCTCTGGCGAAGGGATGTTCAGGAAAGAGCCCTCGGCAGTTAGCGAATGGTCCGAATCCAATGTGGCTCTATGTGTTTCTAGGCAAGAAGAAATCCTTGATGAGGCTTGGGCAATGCTAGAAGAGGGTGGAGTGCTCATCTATAGCACGTGCACCTACAATAGAGAAGAGAACGAGGGGCAACTCGAATACTTGCAGAGCAAATACTCTGCAGAGCTTCTGAAGCTAGAGGTCTGTCCGTCATGGGGTGTCTGGGAGCGAGAAGAAGGGGTCTATCACTTCATGCCGCACCGCACAGAGAGTGAGGGGTTGACCATCTTCGCTGTGCGGAAGATCGAGAGTACTGTGCCCTTGAGTGGAGACTTTAAGGTTTCATCATCCACCAAGGTGCCTACCGAACTCGCACACGTCTTTGACCCCGAGAACCTTTACCAGCACAACGGGCTATGGTACGCCCTGAGTCGTGAGGGGCAAGCACTTCTTTCGCTACTCAAGAGGACGAAGATACTTGCCGGTGGTGTGCCTCTTGGAGAAGAGAAGGGCAAAGGACTTGTACCGCATCAGGCATGGGCCAATAGCCACAACCTAAGCGCTCTCATTCCCTATTCGCATTATGAGCTGAGCAAGGAAGTAGCTCTGCAATACCTAAAGCGGGAAGTCCTGAATATTGAGAGCGATAGAGGTATCCAGCTAGTTACTTATGAAGGAATCCCCCTCGGCTTTGCCAAACAAGTTGGGAATAGAGCAAATAATCTATATCCTAAGGAGATGATGATACGCAATAGTAGACTTACGCCCGAGGATATACCCCACTGGAATTAAATGATAATGAAGAGATATCTACTCACGATTGCCATTCTACTGAGTTCTATAAGTGCAATCGCTGCGCCCAAGGTTAGCTTGCTTACCTGTGGACCTACCGACGACTACGTATTTTACCTATATGGGCACACAGCTATCAGAGTACAGCAAGATGGTCAGGACATCGTATACAACTACGGATACTTCTCCCTGGATCAGAAAAACTTTATCCTCAATTTCATGTTGGGGAAACCCATGTACTCTTTAGGGGTTACTAGTTTCGATGAGTTTCTATGGGAATACTCCTCGCAAGGGCGTAGTGTGGTAGAGCAAGAGCTCAACCTCACGGAAACCGAGGCTCTACTCTTGGCGAATAAGCTCTCCTGGAATGCCTTGCCAGAGAATAGGGACTACCAATATAACTTTTACTTCGACAACTGCGCTACGCGCCCACGAGACCTACTTGAGGAGGCGATTGGTGATATTAAGTATCAGCTGAACCCTTCGGCACTCCCCACATTCCGCGAAGCTATTCGGGACAAAAGCCATTCGGCTGTATGGTATACCATGGGGGCAGATTTGTGTCTGGGCTGGAAGACCGATAGACAGATGTCACTGCGCGATGCTGCCTTTCTCCCCAGTTACTTGGAGCAAGAGCTAGATAGTGCACTTAGAGGAGACACTAACGAACCGATTGTCACCAAGAAAGTGGTATGGGTAGAGCAGAGTAAGACCATCAGTAATCCGTATGAAGCATGGAGAATACCTTGGTTTGTATTTGTAATACTCATTGTCCTCCTGCAGATACGCCCTACCTCGAAGATACAGATATTATACCATAGAGCTATCTATACCCTACTAGGCATAGGAGGAGTTACGATATGGTTTCTTGCCTTTATTTCGGAGCATCCACACACATGGCCCAATGCCAACATGCTATTCATGCACCCATTTTGGTTTGTACTAGCTATCACTACCTATAATAATAGGTGGGGAAAGCCCAATAAGTGGCTCTATTTTGGTAACTTTGTAGCGATAGTTATCTACTTGATACTAGGTTTATTTCTACAAGAATTGCCTAAGCACCTCCACATGCTCGCCATAGGTATAGCCTTGGATCAGTTTTTGCGGTGGAGGGAGAGTAGGAACCATATAGAAGAATGAATAAGATACTTACCGGACTTGTCTCTCTACTGACACTCTGCCAAGTAGGTGTACTGCAAGCGCAGACGCCTCGTTTGGTGGTGATGGTATCTGTGGAGGAGCTACGAGCTGACCTCCTAGAGGAGTTAGCTAGGGAGATGCCAGACGATGGCATCAATCGGTTGCTCAATAGAGGCAAGGTATATGGCAATGTAGCTATCCCTCTACTTAGGAGCAATACCACTGCAGCCGAAGCCATATTACACACAGGTACGCTAGCTACTAGCAATGGGGTAGCAGAGCGCAAGCCTATGCGCACGGATAGGGCAGGCAAAAGGATTCATACCAATTCTGTATTTGAGGATAAGGACTTCCTCGGTTATGCTACTTCGGGCAATTATTCTCCTCGCTCGCTGAGCACTCCTACGATAGGTGATAATTTAAAAAAAGCAACCCAGAATAAGGCGCTCGTCTATAGTATTGCTCCCAAAGCAGAAGAAGCAATCATCGCTTCGGGCCTCTATGGCAATGGTGCCTATTGGATCGACCCCTACACAGGGAGGTGGGCAAGTAGTACTTACTACCAAGGGGATTTCCCTATCGTTGTTGATCGTAGCAACGTCGGGAACGAGTCACTACCCACCCGCCTTGGGAATGGCATAAGGTGGCGCAACTCTAGTAAAACGCATTTACTAAAGGCGTACACGGGAGGTGCCTCTTTTGACCATAGCTTTGGCAAGACGACTAGTGACATAGAGGATTTTACTGAAAGTCCTCTTATCAATGACGAGGTCGTAAGGCTAGCAAAGTCTCTACTAAGCGGTACAGGCTTAGGAAAAGATGAAATCACAGATTTACTCTCGCTCCATTTCACAGTAGCTAACGGGAATAAAGCAGAAAGCGATGTTACGAGTGAGACAATTGATAGCTATCTCAGGCTAGACAGGAGTATAGCCGAACTTCTAAAGCACATTGACCTCAATAATACCTTGGTGGTGCTCACTGGCAATGGTATTTCGCGAGAGTATGCCCCAGCTGTTATTGACGACCGAAGACTCTTCAAGGCAGATCGATGCTTGGCATTGGTGAATATGTACCTCCATGCGGAGTTCGGGGTACAAGGATTGGTAGAGGAGATTACGCCCTATGGGGCAGTTTACCTCAATAGAACGACTATTAAGTCCAACCCCAAGGTCAAGCTCCGAGAAGTACAGAGTGCTGTAAGCGACTTTCTTTTGGAGTTCAGTGGTATAGCGTATGCTATTGAAGAGTATAGACTACGTGAAAGTGCCATCAGTAATAACGATAATAGCGTTTGGCTAACAGCGCTCAATAGTGCCATCAATGCCAATCGCCCCGATATCGTCTTTGGTTTACTCCCAAGCTGGGTAGCTCAAGACCTTAGTAGTCCAAGACAGGTGCAAAGCTACCAGATGGTAGCGACCCCTACTCTATTCGTTATGATGCACCCAAGCATCAAGGCGAACAAGATAGAGACTCCGCTCGACCTTCGGGAAGTTTCCACTAAGATCGCATGGAGACTTCGCATCAGACCACCTACTCCATAAGTAGACGCATTATGGAGGAGGGGTTAATTTATTAGTTAGACATTCAGAAGCAAAATATAATATATGGGATTTAACGATTTTCTATCCAAGATATTTGGGAATAAATCACAGCGAGATCTTAAGGAGATTACGCCACTAGTCAATAAAGTAAAGGAGCAATACGAACAGGTAAAGCTCCTATCGCACGACGAACTACGTGCACGTACTGCTCAGATACGCCAGAGTCTGCAAGATAGCGTACAAGAGGAGCGCACTCAGATAGCTAAGCTAAAGGAGGGAGTAGACGAACTAGAGCTCTCTGAGCGCGAGGCTGTGTGGGAACAAGTGGATAAACTAGAGAAAGATATCCTAGAGAAGCTCGAGGGCAAGCTCACAGAGGTGCTTCCAGAGGTATTTGCTATAGTAAAGAGCACGGCACAACGCTTTGCCGACAACGATGAAATAACAGTACTGGCTACACAATTCGACCGCGATTTATCGGTAACACACGACTTCGTACGGATAGAGGGCGACAATGCTATCTATAAAAACGAATGGATGGCGGGCGGCAATATGGTGAAGTGGGACATGGTGCACTACGACGTACAGCTCATAGGTGGTGTCGTGCTTCACGAGGGTAAGATTGCGGAGATGGCTACGGGAGAGGGTAAAACTCTGGTAGCAACGCTTCCTGTATTCCTCAATGCGCTTACAGGCAATGGCGTACACGTGGTGACGGTTAATGACTACCTATCGAAGCGTGACTCCGAGTGGATGGGACCAATCTACATGTTCCATGGCATTAGCGTAGACTGTATCGATAAGTATGAGCCTAATAGTCCACAGCGACTCAAGGCCTATAATTGCGACATCACATTCGGCACCAATAATGAGTTTGGTTTCGATTACCTGCGCGATAATATGGCACGTACTCCTGCCGACCTAGTTCAGCGTAAACACAACTATGCCATTGTGGATGAGGTAGACTCAGTACTGATTGATGACGCACGTACTCCTCTAATTATTTCTGGTCCAGTAGAGAGCAAGGGCGACGCTATGTTTGAGGAATTCCGTGAGAATGTCGAACTCGTAGTTAATGCTCAGAAGACACTCGCAAGCCGTCTACTTACTGAGGCTCGCAAGGAAATTGCTAGCGGAGATAAGAAGACTATCGAGGAAGGATACATAAAGCTATATCGTAGCTTCAAGGGACTTCCTAAGAATAAAGCGCTTATCAAGTACCTAAGCGAAGAAGGTATCAAGGCTGGTATGCTCAATACCGAAGCTGTATATATGGCAGATAATAACCGCCGAATGAATGAGATTACCGATGATCTCTACTTCGTTATTGATGAGAAGAACAACCAGATAGAACTCACAGATAAAGGTATTGACCTTCTCTCAGGCAAGAACGAAGACCCAAGATTCTTTATCCTTCCCGATATTGCGGCTCAGCTATCTGCTCTTGAGAATGAGACACTCACAGAGGAGGCAAAGGGCGAGAAGAAAGACGAGTTGCTCACCGACTACTCTATCAAAAGCGAACGTGTGCATACGATTCAACAGCTACTCAAAGCTTATACCCTATTCGAGAAGGACGATCAGTATGTCGTGATAGACAATAAGGTGATGATTGTGGATGAGGGTACTGGTCGTATCATGGACGGTCGCCGTTATTCCGACGGTCTTCACCAAGCTATCGAAGCGAAGGAGCGCGTAAAAGTAGAATCGGCTTCACAGACTAAGGCTACCATAACCCTCCAAAACTACTTCCGTATGTACCACAAGCTAGCTGGTATGACGGGTACAGCTGAAACAGAGGCGAAGGAGTTTTGGGACATCTACAAGCTTGATGTTGTGGTAATCCCTACCAATCGCCCAATCGCTCGTATCGATGAGAATGACCGTATCTATAAGACTGCACGTGCTAAGTATGCTGCCATTATTGAGGAAATCGAGCTACTTATAGGCAAAGGTCGCCCAGTGCTAGTAGGTACCACCTCTGTAGAGACCTCCGAGCTTATCAGTAAGATGCTCACCCTCCGCAAGATTCCTCATCAGGTACTCAATGCTAAGCTCCATAAAAAGGAGGCTGACATTGTGGCTGAGGCAGGAAAGGCAAGTACCGTAACCATTGCTACTAATATGGCGGGTCGTGGTACAGATATCAAGCTCACGCCTGAGGTAAAGGAAGCAGGTGGTCTTGCAATTATTGGAACTGAGCGCCATGAGAGCCGCCGTGTAGATAGGCAGCTTAGGGGACGTGCTGGTCGACAGGGCGATCCAGGTTCATCCGTCTTCTTTATCTCATTCGAGGATAAGCTAATGCGTCTGTTTGGTTCGGATCGTATGGCAAAGATTCTATCAACGATGGGACTTAAGGACGATGATATGCTTGAGAGCAAGCAATTATCCAATCAGGTTGAGAACGCTCAGAAGAAGGTAGAAGAGAACAATTATGGTGTTCGTAAGCATCTCCTAGACTATGACGACGTAAAGAATGCTCAGCGCAATGTAATCTACACCCGACGCAACCACGCTCTTATGGGTGAGCGTGTAGGCTTAGACGTACTCAATACGCTTACTCAGACTGCTGAAGCTATTGCCGATGGGGCACCCAACGAGATTTCTTACGCAGACTTTAAGCAACAGGTCTTCAAAGCCTTCTCTACCGAGCTCCCGCTCACCGAGCAAGAGTATAAGAGGATGAATAACGATAGTCTTGTAGACCATGTGATGGAGCACGTTGTTGCAAACCTCAAGCGCCGCTCAGCACGAATGGCAGAGGTAACCTATCCAGTCCTCAAGAACTTCTATGAGGAGCATGGTGATAAGGTAGAGCGCATTGCGATACCAGTAACCGATGGTCGCTTAGGCTATAATGTAGTTACTAATCTCAAAGAAGCTGTTGAAACCGAAGGTAAGAGTATTGCAAAAGCATTCCAGAAGACCATCCTTCTTTATACTATCGATGAGGCTTGGGAGCGCCATCTTCTAGCAATGGACGAGTTGCAAAATGCGGTTCGCAATGTATCGTATGAGAATAAGGATCCTCTAGTCATTTTCAAGATGGAGGCATACGAACTCTTCCGCTCTATGGTGATAGAGATGAACGAAAAAGCATCTGAAATCATCATGCGTGGTCATATCAATATCGCTCCTCAACAGCAAGATGAGAGCGACAAAAAGGTAGAGGTGCAGGAGCAACACGACGACCCTCGCGCTGCCAATCGCCGTCGCTACCAAGAGCAGAAAGATGATTACGAAGCCCAGCAACAGTCACGCTATGAAGCTGGTCAGGCAGCTAGCCGTCAGCCGCAGAAGAAACAACCATACATTGCTGAGCAAAGGATTGGTCGCAATGACCCATGTCCTTGTGGAAGTGGAAAGAAGTTTAAGAACTGTCACGGTCAGAACCTATGATACACTCAATGACAGGCTTCGGCAAGGCAGAAGCCAAGACAGCAACGAAGAAAATAACAGTAGAGGTGAGGTCGGTCAATAGCAAACAAGCCGACCTCAGCCTCCGCTGCCCATCTGAGATTCGTCATATTGAGATGCCAGCTCGTAAGTTGGTTACCGCAAAACTACAACGAGGCAAGATTGATCTCTTTATTACGTATGAGCAGCTGCATACAGAGCCTTCTATTAGTCTTAATCAGGAATTGGCAGGGAAGTATTGGGCATTGCTTCAAGACTTTAGTCAAGCCACCTCTATTCCCCTACCCTCAGATCCTATGCGCACAATCATGAATATGCCTGGGGTAATAGAGAATGACCGCAAGGAGAGTGAAGAAGATGAGCATGCACTAGAGGAGATTTCCATGAAGGCAATAACAGAAGCGTGCGATCACCTCAATGAATTCAGGCTACAAGAAGGGCAGGCGCTTTACAATGGTTTTGTAAAGAACATCCAAGAGATTAGTACCCTACTCGATAGCATCACGCCTTATGAAGAAGAGCGCATTACGGAGATTCGTCAGCGAATCGAAGAAGGGCTCAGCAAGTATGTAGATGTAGATTACGACCGTTCTCGTCTGGAGCAAGAGATGATTTACTACATCGAGAAACTTGATGTGAATGAGGAGAAGAATCGACTACGTAATCACCTCAAGTATTTCCTCGAAACACTTGACCTTGAAGAGGTAGGGCAAGGGCGTAAGCTAGGCTTTATCTCCCAAGAGATGGGCAGGGAAATCAACACCCTAGGCTCCAAGAGCAACCACGCGACACTACAGAAAATCGTAGTGAAGATGAAGGATGAGCTAGAGCAAATCAAAGAGCAGGTACTCAACGTACTATAATCAAGGATGGCAGGCAAGTTAATCATATTCTCGGCGCCTAGTGGTTCGGGGAAAAGCACAATAATAGAGAAGTTGACCAGAGAGCATGGGCTCAAAGGTCACTTCTCTATTTCTGCGACCTCCAGAGCCCCTCGAGGCGAAGAAGTGGATGGTATACACTACCATTTCCTAACCACTGATGAGTTCAAATCTAAGATAGCAAAGGGAGATTTCCTCGAATATCAGGAGGTCTACGAAGGGTGCTACTATGGTACCCTCAGAAGCGAGATAGACAAGACATTGGATGCAGGAGAGACAGTTCTCCTCGATATCGATGTGGTGGGTGCGCTTAATATCAAGAAAGCCTATGGCGACCAAGCACTCACCCTATTTATCCAGCCACCTAGCCTGGAGGAACTAAAGCAACGACTCATAGGGCGCGGTACAGATGCCCCAGAAAAGATAGCACAGCGCTTAGCCAAAGCAGAGTTAGAGCTGAGCTATGCCCCTTTCTTCGACAAGCATATTATCAATGATGAACTAGGGATTGCGTGCCTAGAAGCCAGTAAGATCATTCACTCTTTTCTTAGTGACGAGAAGCGCGTACTCCTCTTCCCTGGGTCGTTCAATCCAATGCACGTAGGACATCTCGCTATTGCCAACTTCATAGCAGAGCAATATAGCGATAGGTTCGACGAAGTATGGCTACTCCTCACCCCCAATAGTCCTTTCAAAGAAAAGATGGAGAAGCTCCCTGCCGAGTTTAGAGCCG
The DNA here is from genome assembly GCF_018206105.1 of Porphyromonas levii. Classification (NCBI taxonomy): domain Bacteria; kingdom Pseudomonadati; phylum Bacteroidota; class Bacteroidia; order Bacteroidales; family Porphyromonadaceae; genus Porphyromonas; species Porphyromonas levii. The sequence goes on along the minus strand of NZ_JADRGN010000004.1, from coordinate 69,492 downwards.
AGTGGATCAATCACCTTATCAAAGGATACCCAAAGCTCAAGCTAAGCCTAGAAGAGAACAATCTTACTCCACCCTACTACACCGTGCATACGGTACAACACCTGAAGGCAAAGTACCCCAAGATAGACTTCACACTTCTTATAGGTGCTGATAGTCTAGTGGATCTTCCTGGATGGTATGGAGCGGAACAATTACTAGAGGAGATTAGGATTATTGCCTACCCTCGTCCTGCCTATGATAGAAGCCTCGTGAAGCCCCAACTTCTAGAGCAGATAGAACTACTCGACGATGTCCCTACCTTTGAAATCTCTAGTACACAACTCCGAAATCTTCTCAGAGAGGGCAAAGCACTCCCCTATCTATTAGGTACCAAACTAGACGAACCTCTCTACCGACGATTACACGAACTCCTTCTCCGTAATCAGTAAGTAGATAGCGCTATAGAGGCGCTCCACCAATGGACATAGTAAAAGCCCTAGAGAAACCTTTGCTTTTCTAGGGCTTTTACCTTACTTCTCAATGTAGATTAGAGGAGCTTATCGATAGACTCCTTTAGGGAATCCTTGCTCTGTGCACCTACCTTACGCTCTACAACCTCTCCATCCTTAATGAAGATGATAGTAGGGATATTACGGATACCAAACTGAGCGACAACATCGCTATTCTCATCCACATTCATCTTACCTATACGTGCCTTTTCACCATATTCCTCAGCAAGCTCCTCAATGATAGGACCTACCATACGACATGGGCCACACCAGGGAGCCCAAAAGTCTACTACCATAGCGCCACCCTTGGCGATCTCCTCTTTGAAGTTTGCGTCTGTAAATGTCAATGCCATAATTTCTCGTTAATTTTCTATTATCAATTATCACTTATACTATTCAAACACCCAACTCCCCCAAATGGTTCACCTAACCTCGAAAGTTACCCCACTATCTTCGTACATCGCCAACTTATCCAATAGTTCCACAGAAATATCTACTCCAGCTAACTTTTGCGAACTCATATTAAGATAGACACCATGACTACTATCGTGGATATTTAGGCTAACCGTCATTGGTCCCTCCTTACAGTCCATCAAGTCAGGTACCACATCATTATAGAACTCCTCAGTCACAGCCCATTGAGGGATAGAAATAGCTAATTCACTCACCAGTTTATCTGCCACTTGATCCAATAGCTGCACGCTCTCAATGGTTATAAAGACTCTATCCCCCGACCAGCCAGCCTCCGCTTTAGCCCGTACATAGATAAATAACCCCTCCTTACCATACATAGAGAATTTAGGATAAGCATCACCAAAAAGAGCCAGCTCCCCCTCTCCATTATAGTCCTGTATCTTTATAAATGCGGCCTTGGTATTTTTCTTCGTAATCATCTCACGATATCCGGTCACGATACCCCCAAAGGTCAGGGGCTTATTCACGTACTGCATATCTATATTTCGTAGTTCTGATACCCCTACACTACACTTATATTTAAGCACAAGAGCAAAAGGATCTAGTGGCGAGGCAGTGAGATAAAAACCCAAAAGTTCCTTCTCCATATTGAGCTTCTCAATATCAGACCAAGCGGGAGCATGTTCGGTTAGTACAGGCTTAGCCATCTCCTGGAATAAGTCGTCGCCAAATAACGAACCCATAGAGTGGGTCTTCTCCTCTTGAGTACGGTTACCATAGTTAATCAACTTCTCCAAGAACGTCTCGCCTCTAGCCCCCTCCTCCATCATATAATCCTCACGACTATAGGTCTTGAATGAGTCAAAAGCCCCACTGAGCACTAGTGCTTCAGAAACCTTCTTTGTAGTTGCCTTACTATCGACACGGGAAAAGAAATCATAGACATCCTTAAATAAACCATTCGCTTCCCGCTCCTCAATAATTTGCTTAGCGGCAGAGTTACTGAACCCCTTTATAGCCCCTAGTCCAAAGCGAATATGTCCCTCTGGATTGACAGAGAATACAAAATTAGACTCATTGACATCGGGATTAAAGACGAGTATCCCCATCTTCTTACTCTCATCGATATACTTAGTAATCTCAGAGATGTTATTGAGGTTTCGGCTCATCACACCCGCCATAAACTCTGCAGGGTAATTAGCCTTGAGGTAAGCGGTCTGATAAGCGACCCAAGCATAGCATGCTGCATGACTCTTATTAAAAGCATACGAAGCGAACTTTGCCCAATCCCCCCATATCTTCTCTAGAATCTTAGGGTCATGACCATTCTTTTGTCCGCCCTCCAAGAATAGAGTCTTCAGCTCATTCATCTTATCGATGAGCTTCTTACCCATCGCCTTACGAAGCTCGTCCGACTTTCCTCTAGTAAAGTTAGCTAGCTTACGCGACAAAAGCATCACTTGCTCTTGGTACACCGTGATACCATAGGTCTCCTCGAGATACTCAGCCATCTCGGGTAAGTCGTAGGTAATCTCCTCTCGCCCATGCTTACGCGCTACAAACGAAGGGATATTATCCATAGGTCCCGGACGGTACAGTGCCACCATCGCTATCAAGTCCTCAAACTTACTTGGCTTCAATTGGATAAGCGACTTCTGCATACCTGGCGATTCAAACTGAAACACAGCCGCTGTCCTTCCCTCACTAAAGAGGTCGTACGTCTTCTGATCATCCAGAGGAATCTGAGATATATCAAGGTCTATTCCATGGCGTAACTTAATATTCTTGAGCGTCTCACGGATGATTGATAGGGTTTTCAGTCCGAGGAAGTCCATCTTGATAAGTCCAGTAGACTCAATCACACCACCCTCATACTGGGTGACCAACATATCCTCTCCCGAGTCCTTATCCGTTGTAATCATCGTAGGCACCACATCTGAGATATCCGTCTGCCCTATGATAATACCACAAGCATGCACACCAGTATTACGCACTGTGCCTTCCAACTGTCTGGCATACTCGATCACGTCATGCTTCAGGCTGTCACCACTATAGTATGCGTCCCTAAACTCTGGTATTTGCTTCAGGGTATTATTAATATTTACTTTCCCTCCATCAGGCATACGATCGGGGATCATCTTCGCCAGCGCATTCGTCTCCGAAAGAGGTAACCCCAAGACACGCCCCAAGTCCTTGATAGCCATCTTCGCAGCCATAGTACCATAGGTAACAATGTGTGCTACACGCTCCTTCCCATACCTATCGGTTACCCACTTAAGGATATCCTGCCGACCATCGTCGTCGAAGTCAATATCAATATCAGGCAGAGAGATACGGTCAGGATTGAGGAAGCGCTCAAAAAGCAGATCGTACTTAAGGGGGTTCAAGTCCGTAATCTTCAGACAATAGGAGACGAGCGAACCAGCTGCCGAACCTCTACCAGGCCCTACCGCCACACCGAGGTTACGAGCCTCAGCAATAAAGTCTTGCACAATCAAGAAGTATCCAGGGAAACCCATATTCTTTATCGTTGCCAATTCGAAGTCCAAGCGCTCCGTCACCTCATGAGGCAACTCTTCTCCGAACCTCTTCTTGGCACCCTCATACGCTAGATAACGGAGATAATCATCATCCGTAGGGAACTCTGCAGGGATTTCAAAGTGAGGCATCAAAGGCTTATTCTCGATAGAGTACTCCTCTACCTTATCGAATATCTCCATAGTCGTGGCTATCACCTCGGGCATATCTTCGAATATGCGCACCATATCTTCGGTACTCTTTAGCCACTCCTGCTTAGTGTAAGTGATACGATTAGGGTCATCATAATTCTTACCCATACTCACACATATCAATCGGTCATGTGCCTCGCCATCCTCTTCCCGGACAAAGTGAACGTCATTTGTAGCCACGAGCTTCACACCTATCTCCTGTGCCAGCTCCACGAGTACCTTATTCACCCTTACTTGCGCTTCATAAGTCTCTACATTTCCACCAGGCTTATCCGTCTTATGGCGTTGCATCTCCAGATAGTAATCATCCCCAAATATCTCCTTATGCCATCTGACCGATTCCTTTGCCTCCTCAAGACGACCCTTAAGAATGAGTTGAGGGATCTCACCTCCTAGGCAAGCACTCAGCACAATCAAACCCTCATGGTACTGCTCCAGTAGTTCCTTATCTATTCGAGGGCGTCCGTAAAACCCCTCGTCGGCAGAACGGGATACCATCTTAATCAAGTTTTTATACCCCTTCTGGTTTTTCGCTAATACTATTAAGTGGTAACCGCTCCTATCCTCCTTTGCAGTCTTATTGAGCCTACCATTGCGTGCCACATAGCACTCGCACCCTAGTATAGGCTTAAACTTCCATTCCTCCCAATCCTTTATCTCAGCTTCTATTTTTAGCCTTTCCTCCTCAGTCGCTCCCCCAAGTTTCTTCTTGAGCCCTTTTATCTTTCCTCCCTTCATCGCTTTAGGTGCATCCCAAAACGCCTTAATACCGAGCATCGTACCATGATCAGTTAGTGCCAATCCTGGCTGACCATTCTTCTTCGCTTGCTCTAGTAATCCCTCTATCGATGACTGTCCATCCAGTACTGAGTAGTACGAGTGGACGTGTAAATGTACAAACTGCTGCATGCTTATTCTTCCTTTCTTAGTTCAGGATAACGAGCGAAAAACTCCTCTTCGCTCACTACCTCTATCCCGAGTTGCTCAGCTTTCTCTCGCTTACTCGGTCCCATATTTTCCCCTGCTACCACCAGAGAAGTCTTACCGCTAATACTCCCCACATTCTTTCCACCATGTTGCTCTATCAGGGTCTTTAGTTCATCACGGCTAATAGAAAATACACCACTTACCACGATACTCATGCCCTCCAGACTATTACCCTTCTGTGCAGACCCTACCGCCATTTCAATTTGTAGCCCAGCCTGCTCTAAGCGCTTCAGGATCTCCTGATTCCGCTCTTCGGCAAAGTACGAGAGGATACTATCTGCTATCATAGGGCCTAGCCCTTCTACGCGCAGCAAATCTTCTCGCTTTGCCATCCGTAATGCTTCGAGTGACCTAAAAGAATCTGCCAACTGTGCCGCAACCGTACTGCCCACAAGTTTTATGCCAAGCCCGAAGAGCACTCGGTCGAAAGGCACCTGCACCGAAGCCTTTATACTTCGCACCAGATTACTTGCCTTTTGATCCTTGAAAGTAGGTAACCTTAATAGATCTTCTTCACGAAGATCATATAGGTCGGCAATACTACTTACTCCAAGATACTTGGTAAGCAGTTGAATGGTCTTAGGTCCAATATTGATATCCATTGCCTTACGGCTACAGAAATGCTCTATCTTACCCTCCACTTGCGCAGGGCACCCCCATTCATTAGGGCAATAAGTACTCGCCATCCCCTCCGTCCGTTCAAGGGGCGTACCACAGTCAGGGCAGTGCGTAGGCATCACCACTCGCTCCTTTGTCTGCCCATCTCTCAGGTCGTAACGCACACCTGTAATCTTGGGGATAATCTCTCCACCCTTCTCTACCATTACTAGGTCGCCAATGTGGAGGTCGAGCTCTGCGATGATATCAGCATTATGCAACGATGCTCTCGACACCGTAGTCCCCGAAAGCTGTACTGGCTCAAGATTGGCCACAGGCGTCATCACGCCAGTACGTGCCACTTGATAGCTCACACTCTCCAGGCGTGTTACTGCCGACTCTGCGGAAAACTTATATGCCATCGCCCACCTAGGAGACTTCGCTGTAGTACCCAGCACGTCATGCAGTGCATACTCATCTACCTTTACCACCACGCCATCAGTGGCTATTGGCAGTTCATGCCGATGGATATCCCAGTAGTCCAAATACTCTTTAAGTGCTTCTAGCGTACCACATACCTTAGTATGCGCATCCACAGGCAAACCCATCTTTCGCATAAGCTCCAACCGCTCATGATGAAGCCCTGGCAACCAATCCTCATCATCACTGAGGAGGTAATAAAAGTACGCAGTAGGCTTACGGTAAGCCACCACTCCACTCACACCCTCCTTGGTCTTAATAGTGCCCGCCACTGCATTCCTAGGGTTGGCAAAGAGTGGCAAATCCTCCGCCTCTCGCTCCGCATTGAGGCGCTCAAACTCAGCCCATGGCAATAAAATTTCCCCTCTCAACTCTATGTATTCTGGGAGATCGCTTCCCATCAAGCGCTTAGGAACAATAGGTATCGCCCAGATAGCTTCAGTCACATCTTCTCCCAGTGACCCATCCCCTCGGGTCAATGCCCTCGTAAGTCTACCATACTCATAGATGACAGATATCGAAGTCCCATCAAACTTAAGTTCCGCCACTAGATCGGTTTCCTGCCCCACCAGTTCCCTCACCCTACGATAAAAGTCCAGTGTTTCTTCCCACGAGTAGCTATTGGCTAACGAAAGCATAGGGTACCTATGTTTGTACGTACCCCCAGTAGCTCCCTTATCCACCAATTCACTACCCACCCTTTGGGTAGGCGAGTCGGGAGTAATCTGGTCGGGATACTGTGCCTCTAGCTCTTCTAGCTCCTTCATCAGGTTATCGAACTCTTGGTCGCTGACAGTCGGTGCATTAAGTACATAGTACTCATGCTCGTACACCACCAAGAGCGTTCTCAGCTCCTTTATCCTATCGTAATCTGCTTGAAATAGATCCATTGTGGGCGCTTCTTATTGCTTACTTGAGTAGAAACTCCGAAGTTACGGTGATCGTTACTGTTTTCTCTTTGCTTGAAGTATTGAAGTTGCCACCCCAAGAATAATCCTCCTGAGTGTGCCTACCTACTATCTGAAATACACCAAGGTTAGACCGTCTGAGTGCCCCCAACTTCGCCCCACTCACCTCAGCAATCTGAGTGGCACGGCTCATAGCATCTTCAGCTGCAGCCGCTACCATCTCCAGCTTCAAGTCCGCCAACTTAGTGTAGTAATATTGCGGGTCGTCCGACTTGACAGTCACATTCTGTGCTATCAGTTCACCTACAGAGCGAGCTACCCGGTCTACATCATCCACACGGTTACTTGTCACCGTAACAATCTGCGACACGTTATAACCATTCTTAAGCTCCACGTATCTATCTTGCTTGCTATCGAAGTAGCCAGTAACATCTTCGGCATAAGAGATAGGACCGAAAGCCAATTCTTCAGCCTTTACCCCTTTCTCTTCTAAGAAAGAGCGTAGTACCCCTTGCTGCCGTTCTACATCATGAAGCCCCTCGAGAGGTGTAGCCGAATGGCTCACAATCATCACCTTCCATACTACAAGGTCACTAACGAAGTCTCGCTCTGCACCTCCTTTTACCGTCACTATCTTGGGGCGATCATTACGATGCAGAAGCGCATTAGCACCCACCCAAGCTGCTACTACCAACGCCATTCCTAGCACTACTGTAGCCAGTAGTCTACTCTTTCCTTGTTCCATAATAACACCATTGATTATAATGAATATTATACCGCTTATCCACACTGCAAGATACCAAAAATAAAGAGCACAGACAACCACAATAAACACTCCTCAGACAACCATAACCATAATATACTGAGGAGGAATTGCTTGAACCATTAGATAGGTCTCTAAAACTATTCTTATACCATAAGGTAATTGGACGATTAAAGGGTTCCCATTAATGTAACAAATTAATTTACCCACCATGGAAAGGTTGCTTTCCATAGGGTGGAAAGTTATGTTTCCACGGCTGGAAAGTTTGTTTTCCAGCTATGGGAAAACTTTAAGATATTACGACTGACAAAAAGCACCCTCCTATTCGGAAAAGGTGAATGTGGAGAAGTATAATACTCCCCAAACACTAGGCAACTAAAAAAGTGCTACATTTGACAGTAAAGATGGAACTAATTGTCATTTGCTAACGAAAAAAGGAAAAGAAGTTTATGGGACGAAGAAGTAAATACTGTTGAAGTTTTAAGGCACAAGTTGCTTTAGCTGACTTAAGGGGCGAGGTAACGATACAGAGCTGACCGAAGCTATTCGAAGTCAGCCAGAGTAAGATAACAGAGTAAGACTGAGAAGTTATTCAGTTAATGAGAAACGTGTAAGGCGTCTTATGCGTAAGATGGGCATACTGGTTATTTACCCACAGAGGAGCCTCAGTAAGACACTGTGCCAAGCTATGTACAACCCTACTTACTTAGAGGGCTTAAGATAGAACGCCCCAACCATGCATGGTCGACAGACATCTCCTATATCCCTATGGAGAAGGGGTTTATTTACCTATATGCAGTTATAGATGTTTATAGTCGTTTTGTGGTGGGTTGGAAGCTCTCCAATACGCTTTCTGCTAACAACTGCACCAAGCTTAAAGAAAAGAGAATAAGGATAAGTATGGATGGGAAAGGACGTTGTAAGGACAATATTTGGATAGAACGCTTCTGGAGAAGCATCAAACAGGAACATATCTATCTTAATCCGGTCGATATAGTCTCAGAACTACGGCAGGGAATAGGGAAGTGGATAAAGTTCTATAAATAAGCGCCCCCACCAAAGTATCCCCAAGATACTCCCTGCCATAGAATATGGAATAGTAGTAGCTGCATAACAATAACCAATAACTATGTAAAGAGAAAGAAAATGAATACCTTTGTTCGGTGAAAGAATAAAACACTAGCCCGTTGTCGAAAAATGGGGAGTATATACTTCAATTCATTGTATAAAAGGTGATTAAAATCAATTCAGCAAGCTCTATTAATATGAAAATTATAAATGTTATACTGCCCATTTTGGGATGTTTGCTAGTTCTATTTTCTTGTTCAACAGTCAAAGGAATAAAGAATAGTGCAGTTTTTAATGACGATATCGCAAATAACAGTGAAGAATTGGCTTTTCTTTTATGTCAACTCTACGGGGAAGATCAAATAATTCGGGAAGCAAATGGCACAAAAGAGGGGGTCATTGTTATGAAGGAAATAGATTCTATAAACTTTTTAAAAGCAATAAAGCTTATTGAATCATACGGTTTTCCCAACAGAAAACTATTAGGGCATTATTACGAAGACTATGAATGTGTAAGTCTCTCTATACCTGCTATTATGCTCCATAATCCATCAAAAGTTGTAGAAAAAGAAACTTACAAGTTACTTCTAAGTGAAGTTCGAAAAGGCAACTTATCACCAGAGTTATTTGCTCTTTTCTTAGACAAATATTATGTTTACTACCATGGGTACTCTCTTTACAATACCCAGTTTAAAAGAGCAACAATTAAAAACAAAGAACGGGTTAATAAAGCTAGATTAGAAATTGGGTTAGAGATTCTCCCTGATTCTGCTTTTTCTGTTCAATAGACATTGAGAGCTTGTTCATTATCATACTAATTCATAACTGAATTTGGAGGATTCTCTCTTGTGAAAATTATGAACAGACTTTGTGGTTATGACAGGAGAAGGTATATTAAGAAGAGATTAGGCTCACCCGATAATTTAGATTGGTATGCCCATACGAACTAATGGAATATACACCCTAAAAGGACAACCATTGCATTGTGTACAAGGAAAGAAAAAACCTATTCGATACTTACGAGTTGTGGCTTACCATCTAGCTCTTGTTTATATCAAAATAAAGCGTATATTTGTGGGAGATAATACAAACCATAACCTATAATTTATTTAACGCATGAACAAAGACAATCAAAAGCCTGCTTATGGTTTTGACACTAGGGCGATACACGGAGCTGGAGGGAAGAATCCTTTTGGTACACTTGCTACACCTATCTACCAGACCTCAACCTATGTATTTGACAGCGCAGAGCAGGGTGGTGCACGTTTTGCCCTTGAAGAGCCTGGTTATATTTATAGTCGCTTGGGCAATCCTACCTGCACTCAGGTGGAAGAGAAATTGGCACTTCTTGAGGGAGCAGAAGCTGCTATCTCATGTGCTTCTGGCATCGGTGCCATTACTTCTGCTCTCTGGGTACTCCTCCAGCAGGGCGACCACATGATAGCACACAAGACCCTATATGGTTGCACATACGCTTACTTCAGTCATGGGCTTAGGCGGTATGGCATCGAGGTCTCATTTGTAGACATGACCGATCCTGAGGAGGTACGCAAGGCGATTCGCCCCAACACCAAGGTCGTCTACTTCGAAAGCCCTGCCAATCCTACTATGGAAATGGTTGATATGGAAACAATAGCAACTATTGCCCATGAGCAGGAGGGCATTACTGTGGTAGCGGACAACACCTATTGTACGCCTTACTTATGCCGACCTCTAGAGTATGGAGTAGATGTAGTAGTACACTCTGCAACAAAGTACCTCAATGGTCATGGCGATGTGATTGCAGGCTTTGTGGTAGGATCAGCAGAATACATAACTCAGGTACGCCTAGTGGGCGTAAAAGACCTGACAGGTGCTTGCCTTGGTCCACTAGAGGCTTTCCTAATCTCAAGAGGAATGAAGACGCTTTCCATTCGTATGGATCGGCATTCAAAGAATGCCCAAAAGGTAGCTGAATTCTTAGCGCATCACCCGAAGGTAGCTGATGTTGCTTATCCAGGGCTTGATAGCTTCAAATACAAAGCTCTTGCAGACAAATACATGAAGCTCCCTGGTGGTATGATTTCTTTCGAAGTAAAGGGCGGAAAACCTGCTGGGCAGAGGCTTATTAATGCTTGTAAACTGTGTGCTATAGCAGTATCGCTCGGCGATACCGAGACCCTGATACAGCACCCCGCAAGCATGACACACAGCCCATATACGCCTGAGGAGTGTGCCGCAGCTGGCATTTCCCAAGGGCTCGTACGGCTCTCCGTAGGGCTCGAGAATGTAGAAGACATTATTGCAGATTTGGAGCAAGCACTCACCCAAGTATAAGGGGAGAGGGAGTGTTTTTCTTTGTGTAATAATAAAAGTTTCATGGTGGAGGTGGGCTGCGAAGCCTACCTCCACAATTTTTCCTAAAAGGGAGCTATCCTTTGGTTGGTCGGTAGAAATTAGGTAAATTCGCAGGGTGTAAAACTCTTAGGGTAGAGCAGTAGATGAAACAACGTATATTTATTAGGTGGGCTTTATTGGCTTTGGCGCTTATATTGGTAGCTCCAACTACAGAGGCGCGAGACCGTAAGGGAAGGTTTGTAGTAGTAATTGACCCTGGACATGGGGGCAAGGATAGTGGCGCCAAAGGTCGCAGTTCGCTAGAGAAAAATATTGTGCTAGATGTGGCACTCAAGACTGGTGCCAAGATTAAAGCCCTGAACCCTAATATAGTAATATACTACACGAGAGATAATGACACCTTTATTGGGCTTCAGCAGAGAGCTAATTTCGCGAACCAAAAGAAGGCAGATCTCTTCGTGAGCATCCACGCTAACTCGCACCCGACGGGCTCACCCCATGGTGCCGAGACGTTTGTACTCGGTCTCCACCGCACTCAGGACAATCTGGATGTGGCGATGAAAGAAAACTCCGCCATTCTCTATGAGAAAGACCACTCGGTCACCTACCAAGACTTCGACCCCAATATAAGTGAGAGCTATATCATCTTCAACTTCATGCAGAATAAGCACCTAGAACAGAGCATTGCCTTGGCTAAGGTAGTGCAGAATGGGTTGGTGCGTTCGGGGCTACTAAATAGAGGGGTAAAGCAGGCTGGTTTTTTGGTGCTACGTGAGGTGGCCATGCCTAGTGTGCTAGTAGAGCTTGGCTTTATCAGCAATAGAGCTAACGAAAACTATATGCGTTCTAAGGAGGGAAGCCAAGAGCTGGCGCAGAACATTGCGAAAGCTGTAGTGGCGTACGAAGAGAAACTCTCTGGACGTACAAGCAAGAATACAGATACTCCTACTACAATAGAACAGCAAGAAGAAACGACAGTGGACACTGCAAAGGCAACCGAGGGCGACATTTACTACCGGATACAAGTAATGGCTGATAAGCGCAGACTGAAGCGGAGCCATTTCGGTAGCTATTCGGATGTGGTGCGAAACTATAAGGAGGGAAATATATATAAGTATACTTTTTACAATACCACCGATATACGAGAGGCAAAGCGACTACAGAAGGAGCTGAGGAAGAAATACAAAGACTGCTTCATTGTAGGCTTCGATGCTAATGGCAATAAGGTGGGAAGCTATTATTAATAGGTATGATGACAACTAGAAGCAAACACTATACGCCACACACCAAGATGGCGGACTTGGTTAGCGACCATTACAAGATACTCCTCCTTATTTATCGATTCGATATTCCCCTTGGCATGGGAGAGAAGACGATAAAAGAGATGTGTGAGGAATATGATGTAGATGTGGACACCTTTCTATTTATCGTCCACTTCTTGCTCTTTGGCGAAGGGACTGGGCAACAAGAGCTACACAAGAAGCTCTCTCTACCTCTAATCATTCGGTTCCTACGGAATAGCCATAGCTACTTCCTTGACTATCGCCTGCCAGAAATCAAACGCAATATGATGGAGGCCATTAGCGAAGCACCACAAGATATTCAGTTTGTCATCAATAAGTACTTTGACGAGTATGAGGAGGAGGTGTACCAGCACATGAAGTATGAGAATGAGGTGGTCTTCCCTTATGCACAAGCCCTAATGGAGGGGGCAAAGGATCCGGAATACGGCATCAGTACTTTCGAGCAGAAGCACGACCAAGTAGAGCTAAAGATGCTGGAGCTCAAAAATATATTTATCAAGTACTACCCCATGGCAACGGACTACAAGGTAAATAACATACTCCACGACCTATTTACCTGTAGTGATGAACTACACAATCATAATGATGTGGAGGACTTCATCTTCGTAAAGATCGTGAAAGAACTAGAACGGGAGGTACGCTGATGGCTAATAAAAAGTATTACTCTGCTGTATTGGCTCTGGGGGACGAAGGGAGTGCATGCCACCTAGAGCATCTTTTGGAGCGACAGAACACCATTGGGCTTCACATAGAGCGCCTCAAGGATCCTTACACCTTGGTGGAGACGACAAGAGAACTAGCACCCGACATACTAATTGTTTCGCCTACAGTGCTATCCGACCCTATGGTTCCGACTTTTAGGGAGATATTAGGCGGACAAATGGTACGGATAATCACCTACTGTACAACCCTCGTGGAGGCGGATATGACAAAGTACTTCAATGGGAAAATACTAGCTACCGATGGAGAAAACGAGGTGGTTAATATTCTAGAAGAGGTACTAGAAGTAGAGAGTAATGATGACTCCGAGATGCTTTTGACTCCAAGAGAGCAGGAGGTGGTAGTAGCCGTGGTGAAGGGACTCACGAATAAGGAGATTGCTGATGCCCTCTTCCTCTCTACCCACACCATCATCACACACCGTAGAAATATTGCAAGGAAGCTCAATATCCATAGCCCTGCCGGTCTGACCATCTATGCGATTATGAATAAGCTAGTAACACTTGAGGAAATCAAGGGGCATATCTAATAGCATGGCAGGTATCTACGTACATATCCCATTTTGCCAAAAGAAATGTTTGTACTGCGACTTCTACTCTGTAGTGAGCGGGGGGAACCAAATGGCTCGATTTGTGGAAGCGGTTCAAGTGGAGGCTCGAAAGCGGGCTTACGAACTTGAGGATATGGTAGTGGACACTATCTACTTTGGTGGCGGAACACCTTCTTTGCTATTTCACAAAGAGATAGGGGCAATCCTTGATACTCTGAGAGAGGTATATGATGTAGCCCCCAATGCGGAGGTAACCATGGAGTGTAATCCTGGTGATGTTTCTCAGATGGAGGTAGCGCAGCTAGTACATTACGGGGTGAATAGGATGAGTATTGGGGCGCAGACATTCCAGCCAGAGCTACTCCAGAGATTAGGAAGGAGACACTCGGTGGAGGAGACAAGAGAACTATGGGGCTATCTTCGTAGTGAGGGGATTACGAACCTATCACTCGACCTCATCTATAGCATACCTGGCGAAGACCTCGGGGGACTAAAGAGAGACCTAGACTGTATCTTGGAACTCAACCCTGAACATATATCGGCATACGATCTTATTTACGAGCAAGGTACACCCCTATATAATATAAGAGCTAAAGGGGAGATTAGGGAACTGTCTGAGGAGCTATCACTACAGATGGCTCATGAGGTTAGGGCAACCCTAAAAAATGCTGGTTATGAGCAGTATGAGGTATCGAACTATGCTCGACCAGGCTATCGCTCAAGGCACAATACAAGCTACTGGAAAGGTACACCCTACATAGGATTAGGTCCCGCAGCACACAGCTATAGGCACCCTTGGCGCTCTTGGAATGCCCCATCACTAGAAGAATATAATAGTCAGCTGCTCCATAATGCAGGTTTCTTGGTACGTACGTACGAATGGATTTCGCCTGAGATGGCTTACGAGGAGTACTTCCTTACACGACTCCGCACCAAAGAGGGAATAGACCTTTCGGAAATGAATGCACGAGGGTTCAGAATTCCTCAAGCGGCGGTTGAACAGTGTGTAGCAGATGGACTGTTACAACGCCAAGGTGATAGATTCGCCCTATCGGAGAAAGGACTTGACTACGCTGATAGAGTAATACTTAACTTAGTAAATAACTGATGTTTTCACATACAACTTTTTTGACGAGAAAGAGGCGAAGCGTTCGCCAGTATACGGATGAGAGGATTAAGCCCGAAGTACTCCAAGATATCCTAGAGGCAGGACTAAGAGCTCCGACTTCTAAAAACAGCAGAAGTACTCGCTTCATAGTAGTGGAAGATAAGGCGATGCTACAAGAGCTAAGTGCATGTAAGAAGCATGGCGGAGCCTTCGTTGCTGAGGCTGCACTTGCCATAGTAGTTTGTAGCGATAGCGAAAAGAGCGCACGCCCATACTCGGACTGTGCTATAGCGGCTTCTTTTATGCAACTTGCGGTTACGGATCATGACCTTGGCTCTTGCTGGTGCCACGTGGAAGATACTCTTGCACCTACAGGGACTACGGCAGAAGCGTACGTGAGAGAGAGGTTGGGGCTCCCTGAGCGATTCAAAGTACTTTGTATCCTTGGCATTGGCGAGGTAGCAGAGGCGGATATGCTTAAACCTCGAGACCGTGAACTTGAATGGGAGCGTACCTACGTAGAGCAATATGAGGAGCGAGAGGAGTAAGAAGTTTGGTATCATTGGAAGTGGCAGGGTTGCAAGTCACTTAACGCCAGCCATGGTAGCAGGAGGTATGGATTGTGTGGGGGTGTATAGCCCTACTCTAGGTCATGCCGATATACTCGCAATGCTGCTTGGCTGCAAGGCGTTGACGCTCCCCGAACTTGTGACCTCGGAGGTGGACTTTGTTCTGATTTCCATTAAGGATGATGCCATTCCAGAAGTAGCAAAGGCTTTTCCCACAGACTACCCTGCAGTGGTACTCCACACTTCTGGAGGCACAGCAATAGATGCATTAGCACCGATACTGCACCGAGGAGTACTTTATCCTATGCAAACCTTTTCGCCCAACCGTCCACTGAATATCTCTGATATCCCTATATTCCCCGAAGCATCGGACAATATCGTCCTTGAAATTATACATGATATAACTGACGCTCTGGGGAGCAAAGAAGTCTATCCTCTCACAAGCGAACAGCGGGTACGTTTACACCTAGCATCCGTCTTCGCATGTAACTTTGTGAACCACCTTTATGCACAAGCCGATAAGTTAATGAAGGGAATTGGACTAGACTTCAACGTACTTGCCCCACTTGTAGAGGAGACTCTAGGCAAGGCAAAAGAGGCAGAGCCCCACATTGTACAAACGGGACCAGCAGTCCGTAAGGACTATAAGACAATAGAGCGCCATCTATCACTACTCCAAGGAGATGTGCGCAAGATATACGAAGTCATCACTCACTCCATAATCCATGAGCAGTTTCCCAATTGACCTTAGTCATATCAAAGCCGTACTATTTGATGTAGACGGTGTACTTTCGAAAGTAACGACCGCCCTCGACCCTATGGGACATCCTGCACGTACAGTCAACGTACGTGATGGTTATGGTATCCGTGAGGCAATAAAGAGGGGGATAACCATCGGTATCATATCGGGAGGTTATTCAGATAGTATACCCAAACGCTATGCAAGCCTAGGTGTAGAACATATCTATATGGGGGCAAGCCTAAAAATAGAAGCCCTAGAAGACTTCCTCAAGAAGACTGGGCTAAAACCTGAGGTTTGTCTCTTTGTCGGTGATGATATCCCAGACATCCCGGTAATGAAGTACTGTGGTTTTTCGGTAGCACCTAAAGATGCTGCCCATGAGGTTAAGGCTATAGCCCAACATATCTTACCCGTGAAAGGCGGACATGGTGTAGCTAGAGCGGTACTCGAGACTATACTGAGAATGAAAGGACTATGGATGTGTGACGAACACGCTTTCGGTTGGTAAATTATGGAAAAGATAGATAGCCGACACCCATTGGTACAACTATTGGGAGACAGACATGTAGTATTGGGGTCGCAATCGCCTAGGCGAGTAGAGCTTTTGACCCAATTAGGCATTCCCTATGAGTGCCGACCAGGTGGTGCTACAGAGGAGTACGATGCTGCGACAAAGGCGGAAGAGGTTCCGCTATTACTTGCTCGGCGTAAAGCGGAGTACCTCCGCCCTACTCTGGCTTCCAACGAAGTATTGATTACGGCTGACACTATTGTAATTCTTGACCATAAAGTATTAGGAAAGCCAAAGGACAAAGAGGAGGCGCAGAGATACCTTGATCAGCTTTCAGGACAATGGCACAGAGTAATCACGGGGTTCTGTATCATGACTCATGATAAGCTAAGCCAAGAGAGCGTGGCAAGTGATATTCGTTTTGCCAATCTACATCCCGATGAGATAGCCTACTATGTCTCGCAATACGAAGTCCTCGACAAAGCTGGTGCCTATGGTATACAAGATTGGATAGGACTGATAGGAGTAACTGAGATACGAGGCTCGTACCATAATGTGATGGGATTGCCTACTGCTGTGTTGTATAGCCGACTCAAAGAGCTGCTCTCCGAGTAGAAGTTACTCCTAAAAGGGTTGGTAAGCCGGGTAAGTTTATGTATTTTTGCAGTCAGATTTACAGAAAATAATTCTATAGTATTCAGACATGGCAAATACAATTGAGAACCTAAATCCCGCTCGACAAATAGTGGTGGGTGTCCAGTATCTATTTGTAGCATTTGGCGCCACCGTATTGGTGCCCCTTCTAGTAGGTCTTGACCCTGCATCAGCTCTATTCTCTGCGGGAATTGGCACCCTAATATTTCACCTCGCTACGAAAGGGAAAGTCCCTATCTATCTAGGTAGTAGCTTTGCTTTCATCGCCCCATTGATAGCAGCGTCGGAACTATATGGCATCAACGGCGCTCTACTTGGCATCGTAGGAGTTGCCATTGTCTTCCTATTAATGTCCCTACTTGTAAAACTCTTGGGGACAGCATTTATCAACCGCCTCTTCCCTCCTGTTGTGATTGGTCCAGTAATTATGCTGATTGGGCTCTCGCTCTCTGGAGCTGGCGTCAACATGGCGAAGGAGAACTGGGTACTGGCGATTGTATCCCTCATCACAGCTATTGTAGTCACGCTCTACGCCAAGGGTCTGATGAAGCTTATTCCTATCTTTTGCGGCATTATCGTAGGTTACCTCACAGATGTACTCTTCTTTGATGTCGACTTTACTCAAGTCGCAGAGGCTAAGTGGTTCGCTCTTCCAGCTCTAACCTTACCTAAGACCTTTAGCTGGGAACCTATTTTATTCATGATACCCGTAGCTATTGCACCTGTCATCGAGCACATTGGCGACGTGTATGTAGTGGGGACAATTGCTGGTAAGAACTACGTAAAGGATCCTGGACTACACCGCACACTCCTCGGTGATGGTCTAGCTTGTCTTACAGCCTCATTCCTTGGAGCACCTCCTGTAACTACCTACTCAGAGGTAACTGGGGCAATGTCTCTGACCAGAGTGACCATGCCTCGTGTACTCAGGATTACAGCTATCTCCGCTATTCTCTTTTCACTCGTAGGCAAGGTAAGTGCACTTCTCAAGAGCATCGACCCTGCGATATTGGGCGGTATAATGTTGCTTCTCTTCGGCACTATCGCAGGAGCAGGTATCAATAATCTACTCAATAGCAAAGTAAACCTCACAAGTTCACGCAATATCGTTATCATCTCTGTAACCCTAACAACAGGCATCGGTGGCGCGGTGCTACAGGTGGGAAGCTTTACTCTTTCAGGTATTGGTCTTTCTGCACTTATTGCTGTACTACTCAATCTATTGCTTCCAGAAACAGAGGAGGATAGACGTCCTACTATTCCTCATACCCACAAAGACAAGTAAGTAGAAGAGCAATTTGGTTAAACTTTTAGCCCAAGTGCCTATCCAATGTATAGGAAAGACTCTTAACGGAACATAAAAGTGACGGATATGTAGAACGATTAGCCATTTATATGGTATATTGCACTACAGACAAGAGAAGTAATAACAATATTTGTTTAATACAAAAGATTAATAGATATGAAGAGGTTTGATTGGATAGTGGGAGGACTATTAGGTCTCTTTTTAACTGCATCACCACTGGTGCCCAATGCTGCAGCTCAGGATGATGGCTACATCACCCCATCGAAGGCTCGTGAGATGAGGGCTAAAGCGGTGCAGGAAAGAAAAGCAGCAGAAAAGCGCTTGGCAGAGAAACGTGCAGCGCAAGAAGCTGAGCAGCGAAAAGCTGAGCAGGACTACCAGGATAAGATGACCGACTGGTACAACAGACGGGACATGAAGGTAACCATCGAGGAGATGGAGCAAAACCTAGACGAGATAGACGGCAGCGCTAGTTCTAAGCGCGCACCAAGGGGTGGTGCTTACAGCCAAAGGTTGCGCAGGTTTAGCGACAAATCCGATGTAATGGTTTTACGAAACGTAGACCGTGTATATGTACTTGATGGCTACGACTATTATGATCCATGGAGCAATACCTACTACGGTAGGGATTGGGATAATGGCGTAAATATTTCTATCAACTACGGAGGCTATTTTGGGAGTTACTATCCTTACTACAATAGTTGGCATAACCCTTACTACTATAGTGGCTGGTATAGTCCATGGTCTTCATGGAACTATCCTTGGTACGACTATTCATGGTATGATCATTGGTATGATCCTTGGTATAGCCCTCGTTATTACTATGGCTGGGGCTACAGCAGACCTTGGCGCTATGGAGGTTATTACGGTGGTTATTACGGTGGCTACTACGGCTATAATAGTTACTGGGATGGCTTCTATGATGGCAGATACAGTGATCGTTACGAGAGACGCAATTACAATACCTACGGTAGGAGTAGTGGCGGTTACTACGACCGTTCTATGGCAAATAGCGAGTATGGTCGCGCACTCGGCACAGGCGTTGAAAGCCGTGTAAATAGCAACACCCGTGCAGGAGGATATTATGATCGCGGTAGTAGTAGTTCCTATAACTACGGGACGAATAGAAGAGGTAGCGTAAATCGTTCGCGAAGTACTTCGGAGAGTTGGAACCGAAACCAGAGCACGCCTAGTCGAACTTACAACCAGGGAAGCAGTTGGGGCAATAACTCCAATACACGCTCTAGTGGCAGCTATAGCAGCCCAAGTCGTAGCACAGGCTCAGGAAGCTCTTCAAGCGGTAGTAGTAATACACGTAGTACGGGTTCTTCTGGTCGTACTAGATAATTTCTAAGACTACAATAATGATGAATAGATATATAGTGTTTGGAGTAGCTATTGCGCTGACCACCGTAGTGGGATTAGGCGCAAAAGCTCAGGCTCCTTCCGATGCCTATCGCAATGCCCAAAAGGAGCTATCAGGCACAGCACGTGCTCAAGCGCTGAGTGGCGCTATCGGGGCATTCGGAGCCGATGCGTCAGCAATTTCAATAAATCCTGCGGGCATTGGTCTCTATACGAGTCCTATTATGTCCTTTTCATTCGAGGCTGGTCAAGGCAAAGCCAATTCAATTTGGACAAATGAGGGCAATAGCTTCACGACTAGTGATAAGTGGGCTATTGGCACGATCAATAACTTCAGTATCTCTTCTCCCTTGCTGAAGAGGAGTGCTGGGTTAGCATGGAATGTCAATTGGGGGTTCTCCTACAATAGAGACTATGACTATCGTCGCAACTATAGAATGATTAATTCGGCACCTGCGTACGGACTTACAGACTATATCGCTTTTGAAGCTAGTCGTATCGAAGCCCCATGGGATACCGAGTTCATTACCCCGATTATAGATATAGCTAGGGATGCTCGCTGGATTGAGGCATTTACCGACAATAAGAATACTGCTCTTAAAAAAGCACGTCGCTACCGCACACAGTTTAGTGCATCAGCAATAGGACACAAGCCAGAGGATGGCGTGTATCACCTCTTTACACCGGCAGCTTCCAAACTATCAGTAAATGAATCGGGCAGCAGGAATAACTATGACCTAAACCTAGGTATGGGACTCTCCGATAGGTACTATTTCGGAGCTACACTCAAGATGCAGAATTTCTCATCATCAAGGGTTGCGACATACATCGAAGATTTCCATGACTCATACAATAACCAGGTATATAAGAGCAACCTTGAATATACCACAGGGCTATCCACCTCAGGCAACTCAGTGGGTCTTAATCTGGGTGCACTTGTAGCCATAGGAGACTTTGGGCGTATCGGCATCTCCTACTTACTTCCTCAGCTGGCTCAGTACAACGAAGTGTATTGGGCGAAAGCTAGTGGCAACAATGCCGCTTTCCAAGGTAACGAGAACGTCACAAAGACTATCTCAGAACAGGAGAGCAGTTATCGTGCACTACTCCCAGGAAGACTCTCTATAAGTGCACTTGCCTTCTTCGGCAGGTTTGGGTTCATAACTTACGATTATCAGTTGCGCAACCTTGGAGGCTCTAAACTCTATCTCCCTAATAATGGGAACGAGCTCTCAGAGTCAGCATTTATTCGCGAAGACTTCGGGATAGAGCATAGCCACCATGTAGGTGTAGAGATTCGCCCAATCAGTATGCTATCTGTACGTGCAGGCTATAGCTTCACTGGCAATCCTATGAAGGCAGAGCAGCTACGTAACGAGCCATCTGAAGGTCTGTATTATAGCTATGTACCATCAGGGTATATTACCGACTTTGTATTGCCTCGTAGTTATCAAACCATCTCTGCAGGAGTAGGCATCAACCTAGGCAGGAGTACCACCCTTGATGTCGCTTATGTCTATGGCAAAAGGTCAGAGAAAGTCTACCCCTATAGTGGAAGTAGCGCTACCGGAATGCTTGTGGATGATACGAATGGAAAAGAGGTACGCAAAGATGTACACATGGCGGTAAAGGGTGGAGACCTAACAACCAATAAGCATAAGGTTGTGGCAACTCTTAGCTTCCGCTTCTAAGAGGAGTTCCAAAAATATCTGAGCAAAGGGGGCTTTAGTTCGAACCGGACTAGAGCTCCCTTTCTCTTTTCCCCTATAATACCTGGAGACAAGCAACAAAATAGGTATCCTCCAAAATAGGAGTAAGGGGATAGAGTCCAGGAGTATGTCCAGCATTCTTATCGGAGAGATAAAGGGGCTTGAGGGAAGTTAGAGACTGAAGAAGAGCATCCCCTTTAGAAAGAATCATGAAACGCCCGCGACGCCCTTTCGAGAGCCAATCACGCTGAATACAAAGAGCCACATACCCCATAGTAGGACGTACATTCACTTCAAGACAAGGGACAAACCGCTCTTTCGCACCATCACAATACAAAGCGCTATCTACCCCTATCACACCTGTGTAATCCCCCAGAGGCAACTCTCTTAGTCCTGCCACGAGAGCATCAATATACGCCTCATCTCCTGTGGTTGGAAGACCTAGGTAACTTCCCTTATAGCGTCCGCCCTCAGTCATCGCTCGATGACAGCCGAGATAAATTATCTCTCCCACCTTTGTCCTCCAAAACTCATAGCCCCGCTCCTCAGCAATCTCATAGAAAGGCTCAATAAACAAACGCTTTCCTGGCTGCTTACCCAGACGACGTGCGATGATAGCATTGGGGTCTTGCTCAGGGGTAACAAACTCTATTCCCCTCCCCGAACTACTAAAGTCTTCCTTAAGCACCCACTTCCCCTGCTCCACACTTTCCTCCTGAGTCACCTCACGAGGGGGTGCAAAACGAAATAGACTAAGCGCCTGCCTATATACCGCATGCCATAGCTCAATCCCAAGAGTTCGGCTGCTATAGAGCCTCATCTCCTCCAGACTGTAAGGCAACTCAAAATAAGGAAATAGCCCCTTCAACTCCGGTGCCCATCCCCATGGCAATACCTCAGATATACAATCATGATCAACGATAAACCGTTCACACATCAGCTCCTCAGGTATTGGTGACGACAAGTAGACCCCCTCATGAGGTTGGGCATAATATAGCGGAAGCGTTTGCAAGTCTTTTCGCAAACGTCGTACCATACGCGGTGGGGTATAGTAACTATTGCCCTGCTCCACCGTCACCTCATAGCCAGGATTAAAGTAGTGTACCTTCATACTAAATACCAGCAATGCCACGCTTCACCGTATGGGAAGTGTGGCATCACACCGGCATATAATCTATATCGTATTATTCCTCAGTACCAGAATCCTTTGCAGGGGCAGAAGACTTCTTACCAGCCTCTACAACCTCCAGCTTACGAGCTTGGAGCTTCTCAATCTTAGCAGTAAGATCATCTATCTTCCTTTGTATCTGCATCACCATAGGATTATCTGGTGAAGCATTGAAGAAGCCTATGTTATTCTCATACTGTAGGCGCTCCTCCTCTAGGTGCGTCACATTGCGGTCGATATTCATAACTTCTTCACTCAGTTCCTCATGAGAAAGCCCACCAAGCTCCTTCTTGAAGTCCACCGAACGTGCCTTAAAGTCTCTCCTAGGCTCATTACCACCTCTACGGTTATTACCCCTCCTATCATCGCGACGGCGAGGAGTGCGACGTCTATTGTCCTCCTCACCCTTGAGGCGACGAAGAGCGCCATAATACCTATTCAAGACATCACCCTTCTGATCGTCTGGCACTGGTCCTACAGAAGCCCACTCAGCCTCTATTGCAGCTAACTCAGCCGAAGGATCCTCAAGTCTCTGCTCCTCTAGGGCCTCAATCTTATCGGCAATCTCCTGCTTACGAACTAAGTTCTCCTCACGGCTTGCACGGCGTGGAGGAGTGTAATTTGCCTTCTTTTGCTCGAAGAAAACATCACATGCCTTACGGAAACGCCTCCATAGCTTCTGAGCCTCACCTACACGAGTGCCTAGCTTGGAGATAGTAGTCCACTCTTTCTGCAGGTTCTTTAGCTTATCCGAAGTACTCTGCCACTCAGTGCTATCCTTTAGTTCCTCAGCCTCAGCTACGATTTCACGCATACGCTCAAGCTTAGGCGTAATCTCCTCGCTCAGTTCACGCAAGAATGTACGGCGTTGTAGATAGAACTCATCCACCGCTACACGGAAACGCATATTCACCTCATTGAGCTTCCCCTTTGGCACACGTCCTGCGCCCTTCCACTCCTTGCGAATAGCCTCCATCTTATCCTCATAATCGTGCCAAGCAGCTCGGCTAGTTGGCAGAGTCACGAGCATATTTTCGAGCTTCTCTATTATCTCCATCTTGTGGGTATAATTCTGCTCCTCCTTCTCACGAAGCTCCTTGAAGTAGTCGTCATGGCGCTTATTGATTACTGTAGAAGCATCCTTGAAGTCCTTCCACATACTATCTCTAAATTCAGGTGCCACCGGACCTGTCTCCTTCCACATATCATGAAGCGTCTGAAGCTCCTTAAATGCCTTTACAACATCTGGTTCATCAGCCAGAGCCCTAGCCTTCTCTATAAAGCTCTCCTTCTCCGTCCTATTGTGCTTGAAGTCATATTCCTGAGCTTCCTTATTCAGCTTATTAATCTCGTAGTGCTTCTCTAGTAGCGTAGAGTACTTAGAGAGCAGTTCGCTACGAAGATTCTCTGGCACACGACCTATATTTTTCCACTCATTGCGGATGTTCTCAAACTCATTGCGCACCTTGAAGAAATCATCCGTGGACTCTAGATTAGCTTCAAGCCTAGAGATAAGCTCCAACTTACGCTTATAGTTATCCTCCCGCTCAGCTTTCTCTTCCTCATCCTTTTTGGCCTGAAGCTCATGGTAACGAGAACGAAGATTGATGAATAAGATCATCATATCATCTCCCTCCTCATTCTTCTCCTCGCCATTCTCTTCGGTCTCATCAAGCTCCGCCTCATCTGTAGCTACAGGCTCCTGATGATTAATCATCCTCTTGAGGCGCTTCATATCTTGGAGCTCAGGAAGTTCCTCCCTATTCACCATCTCTGATAGATAGTCCAGTAGCTCCCTTGTCGAAAACTTAGAGGTATCTACTGCTGGCGTTTCCGTCCGCTCAGTATCCTCCACCATCTCTGGTGTCTGCTCCTGTGTTTGCTCCACCTCAGCTGGTGTAGCTACCTCCTTCTCCTCTCCTGGTGTCAATAGAGTGTTATCCTGCTCCATATTCAGTCCTTTCTTTAGTTAAGTTAAACCACCGGAAACCTCCCGATGGATACAAAAAAATGTCCGCCCTCCCTAGTCTTGAATCCCATTTGGGCGGTTAAAGTTACAAAAAAACTAGAGACTATCCCACATTTATCCATACAAACCTTCTTACCTCTACCGAGGAGAGAGCCGTAGTCAGTATATTAGCAAAAGTCCCTCCCGGGAGAGACTCTAGTTTCTCCCTAGAAAAACTCCAGTCCCTCCCTAGAGGGACTGAGTTGACTCAGTAGAGTAACTTAGCCCCCTATACCGAGTGGACTACTGAAATACGTTAATTCTGCTGCATTGTAGCACAAAATTGGTATCTTGTCGCTACGAATACACACTTGAAATAAAGAAGCTAACTTATGACAAGAGATAAGAAGACTGTGCTCCTTACAGGAGCGGGAGGAAATATTGGTCGTGAACTAGTGGAGATGCTAGTACACCGTACTTGGAGCTACAGACCACGTGTCTTTGACCTAGATACCCCCAAAAACAGAGAATACTTTGACCGTTTTGGCAATAGGATAGACACCTACTTTGGCGATATCACAAATCCAGATAGTATTATGGATGCCACTGAGGGTGTAGATGTCGTATTTCACATGGCATCCATCATCCCCCCTCTCGCCCATGACAACCCTCAACTTGCCTACAAAGTGAACGTAGGAGGCACAAGAAACCTCCTAGATGTGCTCCACAAACAAGCGCCCAATGCACAGATTATTATGGCATCGAGTGTAGCTACATACGGAGATCGCTTTCTCAATCCATTTATCAAAGTGGGAGATCCTCTCATTCCAGCGGAAGGTGACTCCTATGCTGAAACGAAGATAGAGATGGAAAAGATGATACAAACGAGCGGCTTACGGTGGACTATCTACCGACTCGCAGCTATTATGGGTGCAGGGAATCATAATGCGCCTAAGCTCATGTTCAGGATGCCGCTGGAGCAAATTATAGAAATATGCACCCCTAGAGATACTGCGAGAGCTTTTGTACATACCCTTGAGCACCTTGACGAAGTCGAAGGGAAAATATTCAACCTCGGTGGCGGACCTGATTGTACCACCACCTATGGTGAATTTCTTGCCACCAATATGGAGATATACGGACTTGCCCCGCTTGATTTCCCAGCTCATGCCTTCGCACAGAAAAACTTCCACTGTGGATACTATGAAGATGGTGAAGCGCTAGAAGAAATCCTACACTTCCGTCGTGATACCCTCGACGATTATTATGCGATGGTACGCGCCAAGACCCCAAAGCTACAGCAATTGGCTACTAAAGCTATAAGTAAGATAGTGAAGAGCTACTTACTCAGCAAGAGCGAACCTTACAAGGCTTGGGTAGAGCAAGACGAGAAGGCTATGAAGCTATACTTCAGAGACTAAAAAGTATTACATCATTATATTAACGTATGGAAATAAAAAAGATTTTATTGGCTGGGGTCACCTGCCTGCTATCCTTAGGATCAGTGGCACAAGACTCCGACCCATCATGGATTAGGCATACGGCTATCAGTCCGGATGGAGAGATTATCGCCTTTAGCTACATGGGCGACTTATTTACCGTCCCAGTGGGCGGAGGCTTGGCCACACAGATTACATCCCACTCAGCCTACGACAAGGCGCCAGTATGGAGCCCTGATGGTCAGCACCTTGCTTTCGCTTCGGACAGAGAAGGCAACTTCAATATCTACCTTACCTCAAGGAGGGGTGGTAACGCTACTCGTATCACCTACGGTGGCACACACCAGCTACCCGTAGCCTTTCTCGATAATGAAACAATCATCTACGACACCAACATACGCCCCCAAAAGGAAATGGGACTATTCCCTTCAGGGCTATTTACCCAGCTCTATCAGCTGAGTATAAAGGGGGGAAGACCTAAGATGTACTCAGCTATCACGATGATAGAACCATCTATTGGCAAGGATGGACGAATTCTTTATACCGACCTCAAAGGATACGAAGACAAGTTTAGAAAGCACCACACTTCCTCTATCGCACGTGATATCTGGCTCTATACCCCTACCGACAAGAGCTACCGTAAGATCACTTCATTCGCTGGCGAGGATCGCAATGCCCTATGGTTGCCAGGACAAACGGAGTATCTCTATACTAGTGAGCAAGATGGCACACTCAATATATATAAGGGAAGCATTTCGGGAGCTGCTCCAACACAGCTAACCCACTTCGAGAAACACCCTGTCCGATATATGAGCATGGATGATAAGGGTAATGTCTCCTTCTCTTGGGATGGCAAGCTCTACTACATGCCTCTTGGGGGGCAACCTCAGCAAGTACGCGTAGAGGTAGTTGCCGACTTTACAATCCCTGAAGTAGAGTACAAGACTATTACGAGAGGAGCTACCGACTACGCACTTTCCCCTAATGAGAAAGAAGTTGCTATCATCGTGCGTGGCGATGTATTCGTTACGAATATCGAGTATGGTACTACCAAGAGGATTACTAATACTGCCGAGCAAGAGCGAGACCTATCTTGGAGCCCTGATGGTCGCAAACTAGTCTACTCTGGCGAACGCAATGGACAGTGGAACCTCTACATGACTGAGCTGGTACGCCCCGAGGAGAAACAGTTTGCCTATGCCAAGGAGTTTAAGGAGACTCAGCTCACGAATAAGAGCGACCTTCCTTCATTCCAGCCTGTATTCAGCCCTGATGGCAAAGAGATAGCCTTCTTGCGGGACCGCTCCGCTATCTACGTCCTCAACCTTGCCTCCAAGTCTGAGCGAGAGGTGATGAATAAGAAGTTCAACTACTCCTACTCTGATGGTGACCAAGACTTCGATTGGAGCCCTGATAGCAAGTGGATTATCACCGAGTATATCGGCAATGGTGGGTGGAATAATAAAGATGTCGCACTCTTCAAGGCAGATGGCAGTGGTACGGTGCACAACCTTACCCAAAGTGGTTACACCGAGGGTAGTGGTCGATTTGTAATGGGTGGCAAGGCCATTGTATTTGGGTCCGACCGCGCTGGATACCGCAGCCATGGTAGTTGGGGTGCAGAGTATGACCTCTACTTGATGTTCCTCGACCAAGAGGCTTTCGACAAGTTCCAACTCAACAAAGAGGAGCGTGAAGTACTTCTCGCTAAGGAGGACGATGAGAAAAAGGACGATAAGAAGGATAAGAAGGGCAAGAAAGACAAGAGTAAGGAGGATAGCAAGGAAGAGGCATCTAAAGTGGTAGCTCCGCTCACTTTCGAACTGGACAATAGAGACTACATGACTGTTCGTCTCACCCGCACGAGTGGTAGACAGAGTGATTTCGTCATGAACTCTAAGGGCGATAAGCTCTACTACCTCGCCTCTTTCGACAATGCTACCAACCTCTATTCTTTAGACCTTGCTGAAAAGCAGACTGAGATGGTGATGGCAGATGTAGGCAGTGGGATGCTGGAACTTGGTAAGGACGATAAGACCCTCTACCTATTCTCATCACGTGGTCTCTATAAGATCTCAGGCAAGGAGCGTAAGCCAATCACATTTACTGCCCGATTGGAACACAAGAGCAATGCAGAGCGCACCTATATGTTCGACCATATCGTAAAACAGGTGGAGAATAAGTTCTACGATGTCAACCTACATGGTGTAGACTGGAAGGGATATGCCGAAGCATATCGGAAATATCTACCACATATTAACAACAACTACGACTACGCAGAGATGCTCTCAGAACTTCTCGGAGAGCTGAATGCTTCACACACAGGTGCTCGCTATAGTGGAGGTTGGGCCAATCGCCCGACAGCCTCTTTGGGCCTATTCTACGATGACACTTACGAGGGTGTAGGTGTTAAGATCGCCGAGGTGATGGAGGGTGGACCGATGGACAAAGCTAAGTCTATAGCCAAGCCTGGCGTTATCATCACAAGAGTAAATGGCGAGGAGATAGCTGCAGATAAACCACTAGAATATTACCTCAACGGACTTAATGGACAGTGGGTTACACTCACGCTTCGTGGCGCCAAGGGCAAGGAAGTAGAAGAGCAAGTACGCCCAATATCAGCAGGAGCAGAGAATGCCCTACTCTACAGACGATGGGTAGACAAGCGCGCCAAGATGGTAGAAGAGTGGAGCGGTGGTAAGATTGGTTACGTGCATGTCCAAGGCATGGATAGCGAATCCTTCAGAAAGGTATTCAAGGATTTACTCGGCAAGTATCGCCATTGCGATGCTGTTGTAGTCGATACGCGCTTCAATGGCGGTGGATGGCTACACGAAGATCTTGTTATACTACTTACAGGAAAGGAATACAGCCGTTTCGCACCACGTGGACAGTACATTGGAAGCGATCCTTTTGCCCAGTGGAACAAGCCATCAGCTGTGCTTGTAGCTGAGGGGAATTATTCCAATGCGCACGGCTTCCCATGGGTATATAAGACCTTGGGTATTGGCAAGCTCATCGGTGCTCCAGTACCTGGTACTATGACCGCAGTATGGTGGGAGACCCTTGTGGATTCATCCCTCGTATTCGGTATCCCTCAGGTAACTGTAACGGATGTACAGGGTAAGGCTCTAGAGAACACACAGCTCGACCCTGATGTCCTAATCCTAAATACTCCTGAAGAGTACCTTAGGGATTATGACGCCCAACTCAAAGTAGCGGTGGATAACCTTATGAAGTAATCCCTTCTACTCAATCTAGGAGGTGTGTATAAAGTTCAAAGTACAAGAGGCTTGTCGACATCGATACCCTAGTTTGAACTTTATGCACACCTCCTTTTCCCCCTCTCTATCCCTAATACAGAGAAATATATTAGTTTGTATACCAATATTTTAAGCATTCTATAAAAGTAATCTCGAGGCAAAGCTTGGCTGTGTGGCGATAAATTGGTATCTTTGCGGAGCTTTCCTATAGGTAATAGGAAGTATGATCTGCTAGCTCAGTTGGTAGAGCACAACACTTTTAATGTTGGGGTCTTGGGTTCGAGCCCCAAGCAGATCACGAATGTGGCGCGACTTCCTTGGGATTCGCGCCACATTTATTATATTTTCCAACCATTAGAATGTCGGTGAAAAGAGGTATCTTTGGAGTCATGTAAGGAGAATACAAACATGAGCGGAATAGTAACAAAGGAAAATATACAAAGAGCGAAGCAGCGCTTTGGCATTGTAGGCAACTCGGGAGCTCTGAATAGAGCTATTGAGGTGGCTCTGCTTATTGCTCCTACTGATGTGAGTGTGCTAGTAACAGGTGAGAGTGGTGTGGGCAAAGAGAATTTCCCCAAAATCATCCACCATAATAGCATACGTAAGCATGGGGCTTTTGTAGCTGTCAACTGTGGCGCTATTCCTGAAGGAACTATCGACTCGGAACTATTTGGACATAAGAAGGGATCATTTACCGACGCCGTAACTGAGCGCAAGGGCTATTTTGAGGTTGCGGATGGTGGTACGATTTTCCTCGACGAGGTGGGAGAACTTCCTCTTGCTACTCAAGCACGCCTATTGAGGGTGCTTGAATCGGGGGAATTTATGAAGGTCGGTTCGTCTGATGTACAGCGAACGGATATCCGTGTGGTAGCTGCAACAAATGTAGACCTAGAGGAAGCTGTGAAAGAGGGGAAGTTTAGGCAAGACCTTTATTATCGACTCAATACGGTAACTATCGAGCTTCCACCACTAAGAGATAGAGGGAGCGATATTGGGCTACTATTCAGGAAGTTTGCAAGTGACTTCGCCGATAAGTATCAGATGCCACCTATTCGGCTAGATGACGAAGCGCTTAATGTATTGGAGATGTATTCGTGGCCGGGCAATATCCGTCAGTTACGCAATTTATCGGAGCGATTAAGTGTAATCGCTGAGGATAGAACCATCTCGAGGGAGGTACTGGAGCAAAACCTCCCTGCAAATGCGCTGGTACGCCACCCCGCTCTACTCAGCGACCGACCTCGTTTCGACGCACAACAGGAAGCATTTGGACAAACAGCCTCAAATGCTACTTTGGGTGCACTTTATGCTATGCTCCACGATGTACAGGGAAATGTAACAGAGCTCACCCAGCTACTCTATCGGATACTCCAAGGGCAGCAGTATATGCCACAGCAAGTGCACAGCATAGAGGCTCCACAGTCTAATCCAATCAATGAGGTACGCCGTACCAATAAGGGCGAAGAAATTACAACTGTGGAAGACTTCCATGACTTGCTAGAGGATGGCGAAGTGGTCACGCTCAAAGAAATGGAAGCACGGTACATTGAATTTGTACTCGAGCGTAATAATGGTGCAAGAAGAAAGACAGCTGAGGACTTGGATATTTCGGAGCGCACCCTCTATCGTAAACTTAATAGAGAGTAAGTGATGAAGAAGTACACATTATATATATGGAGTGTGGTATTGGTTCTACTGATGAATGGATGCTCTGTATCCTACAGTCTTAATGGAGCCAGTATTGACTACACTAGGGTAAAGACAATCAACATTGCTGACTTTCAGAACCTTGCACCTATTGTCTACCCACCTCTAGCCCAAAAGCTATCAGAAGATCTGAAGGATAGATTCCAGAAGCAAACACGACTCAGTCAGACTACTAAGATTGGGGATCTCAATATCGAAGGTGAGATAGTTGGTTACGACCTAGCGGCAGAGGCTGTCCAGGCTGATGCCTATGCAGCTCGCACCAAGCTAACCATGAGGGTTAATGTCCGCTATAATAATACGGTGGATGAGAAAGAAAGCTTTGAGCGGGAGTTTACATCGTTCGTCTCATTCGACAGCTCACAGATGTTTACTAATGTGCAAGATCAACTGGTAGAGGACCTCACAAAGGATATCATCAACCAGATATTCAATGCCACTGTAGAAAATTGGTAATATATCCTGTATGACAAGAGAAGACCTAGGACAACTTATTGCGAATCCCCAACAGGCGAATAGTGACCAGCTATCTGAACTACTTACCCTAAGCCAGCAGTATCCCTATTGTGCACCGCTTCAAAGCCTGATATTGGTGCTACTGCATAGGGTAAATGATCTCCGGTTTTCTAGTGAACTACACGAAAGAGCCCTTGTATTGCCCGACCTAAGACGATTATTCTTCCTACTCAATTCGATGTCCGCACCAGAAGTGACAGTTAAAAGAGAGGAAACGGGGAAAGAGCAAGATAGTTTCAGCCTCATAGATAGTTTCCTGGAAGAGCACCCAGAAGATAGCTCCGAAATCGAACTTCTATTTGTACCACCTTCTACAGATGCAAAGGAAGAACAACAAAGGAAGAACGAAGATTTGATAGCGCTTTTTTTGGAACAAGGAGAGAAAGCAGAGACCATCCAGCCCCTTATCCCAAAGGAAAAACTTGAAGCTACGCGTAATATCCCACCAAATAATAACGCCAACGACGAGGACGAACTATTTACAGAAACCTTAGCTCGCATGTATATAAAGCAAGGGAAATTCGAACGGGCAGAGCGTATATTAAGGCAAATATATTTGGAATTTCCAAAAAAAAGTGGTTACTTTGCCGAACAATTAAATTTCCTAGAGAAATTGATTAAAAATAACGAGGTTAGGTAGGTAGAACTGCGCTTCCTAGAGCCGAGCTCCCTACCTTGCCTTGAAGTGATTATAACAAAGAAGTAAAGAGAGCGTATGTATGTATTTCTTTCGATACTGATAGTACTGCTTGCTATCGTATTGGTGTTTGTGGTAACGATCCAAAACTCTAAGGGTGGTGGTCTAGCTGCTGGTTTTGCATCTAGCAACAATGTGATGGGCGTCCGTCGCACTACCGACCTAATCGAGAAGATTACTTGGGGCTTAGCAATTGCCATCGCTGTATTAGCAATCCTTACTGTAAGGTGGGCTCCAAGCAATGCTAGCAACCAGCCTGAGAGTGTCATTATGGACAAAGTTAATGAGATTCAGCTCCCAGCTCCAGTAGATGCACAGCCATTTGGCGAGGTAGAAGTTCCAGCCAATGAGACTCCAGTAGAGGCTCCAGCTCCAACAGAAGCTACACCTGCTGAGTAATTGCAGAATAGGCATTTAGTGTAGAGAATGCTTGGTAATCTCAATTATTTTTGGTTACTTTGCACACCGTAAGTATAATACAAGTATATAATAAAGATAGAGATGTCACGAATTTGTCAAATCACTGGCAAGAAGGCTATGACTGGAAACAACGTTTCTCACTCTATGAGGAGGACTAAGCGTGTTTTCAATCCTAATCTTTTTGACCGTAAGTTTTACTGGCCTGAGGAGGACTGCTGGATTAAAATCCGTGTCTCTGCAGCTGGTCTACGCCTAATCAACAAGATTGGTCTAAATGCAGCACTAGAGCAGGCTAATGCTAAGGGTCACCTCACTGAGGTATTGATTCTGGATAAGTAATTAACCCAATTGGAAGGAGAGATAGCGTATGTCTAAGAAGAGCAAAGGCGATAGAGTACAGGTAATCCTTGAGTGCACTGAGCACAAGGAGAGTGGCCTGCCAGGTACCTCTAGGTACGTGACTACCAAAAATAAGAAGAATACTACTGGTCGTCTAGAACTTAAGAAGTACAATCCAATCCTAAAGCGCATGACTGTGCATAAGGAAATCAAATAAGGATTAAGAGAAGAGAATTAAACATTAACCGATTAAAAGGAGGAGCAGATCATGGCAAAAAAAGCAATGTCTAAGCTGCAGAAAGGTGATGGACGTACCTTCTCTAAGGTCATCAAGATGGTGAAGTCACCTAAGACTGGGGCTTACACTTTCAAGGAAGAAATGGTACCTAATGAGATGGTAAAGGATTACTTCAAGAAGTAAACCCACACCTACTGCAATTCAAAACGAGGGGAGTACCTTGGTCGTAATAGAAGAACGCCATAGGTAAAAAGTAGAAGCTTAAAGGGTAAGATGCAACCTTTTAAGCTTTTTACTTTATATGGAGCATCAAAGAAAGGGATAAGCATGAAAAGGGATCTTAAGGATTGGTTGCCAATTTCTAAAAAGGAGGTGGCTCTGCGAGGCTGGGACGAACTAGATGTCATCATCTTCAGTGGAGACGCCTACGTAGACCATCCTTCCTTTGCCAATGCCGTAATAGGGAGGGTTCTAGAAAGCGCAGGATACAGAGTAGCTATTATTCCACAGCCCAATTGGAGAGACGACCTCAGAGACTTTAAGAAGCTTGGGAAACCGAGACTATTCTTCGGGGTATCGCCAGGAAATATGGATTCTATGGTTAACCACTATACCGCGGCTAAACGCAAAAGATCTGACGACGCTTATACCCCAGATGAGCGATCTGATATGCGACCAGACTACCCCAGCTTGGTATATAGCAAGATTCTTAGAGGACTTTACCCCGACACTCCTATTGTACTTGGCGGCATAGAGGCTTCCCTTCGTCGTCTTACCCACTACGACTACTGGCAGGACAAACTACTGCCAGGGATGCCCTACATGAGCAATGCCGACCTCGTAATATACGGACTAGGAGAAAAGTCCGTATTAGATATTGCGTCACTATTGGACCAAGGAGCTTCTCTTGATAATATCCGACAACTTCCACAGGTAGCCTACACTGTCCCCATTAAAGACTTTGTTGCTAAGGACAACGACATAAAGCTCAATAGCCACGAGGCTTGCTTGAGTGATAAGCTTAGCTATGCTAAGAACTTCAGGAGAATAGAGGAGCAAAGCAACTCGCTCAATGCACATCGCCTCACTCAGGAGGTAGGGGATCAAGTGATTGTAGTCAATCCGCCCTACCCTCTTCCTACTACTGAAGAGGTGGATCAGTACTATGCCCTCCCCTATACACGACTCCCCCACCCCCGTTATCAAGGCAAAACAATCCGTGCCTACGAAATGATTAAGCACTCTATCAATATGCATAGAGGCTGCTTTGGTGGGTGTGCTTTCTGTACTATATCAGCGCACCAAGGCAAGTTCATTGTCTCTCGCAGCCAAGAGTCCATCGTAGAGGAAGCAAAGCAAGTCACTCAGATGCCTGACTTCAAAGGTTATATCAGTGACTTAGGCGGACCGAGTGCCAACATGTACCAGATGAGAGGCAAAGATCTATCCATCTGCGAGAAATGCCTCCGTCCCTCCTGCCTTCATCCCAAGATATGCCCCAATCTCAATGCCGATCATACGCCCATCCTAGAGGTGTATAAGAAAGTGGATGCACTGCCAGGAATGAAGAAGAGCTTTATTGGCAGTGGTGTCCGGTACGACATGCTCACCCACCAATTCAAGGATGAACGCCTCAATGAAGCGGCAAAACAGTATACTGAGGAGCTCATCACCAATCATGTCTCAGGGCGACTCAAGATAGCACCAGAGCATACTTCTCCCAGAGTACTCCAGCAGATACGCAAACCGAGTTTCGACAACTTCTATACCTTTAAGCGTGAGTTCGATCGCATCAATCACGAGAAAGGTCTACGCCAACAGCTCATCCCATACTTCATCAGTAGTCATCCCGGCTGTACCGAAAAGGATATGGCGGATCTAGCTTTGCTTACCAAGTCTCTCAATTTTCAGCTAGAGCAGATCCAAGACTTCACCCCCACTCCCATGACGGTCTCCACAGTAATCTACTACAGTGGCTACCATCCCTATACCCTAGAGAAAGTAGCTACTGCACATACCAAGACCGAAAAGGAAGCCCAACGCCAGTACTTCTTTTGGTACCAGCCAGATAAGAAAGCGGGCATCATAAAGTCGCTCAGGAGAATAGGCAGACCTGATCTCATCGAGAAACTATTCGGTCAGGCATCTAAACCCACCACTAATAAGAAGAGAAAGAAGAAGCGCTAGTAAACTTATATGTTGTAAAATAAGACTTTAACCGAGTTAATCAAAGTAAAGACAAAGGCATGCCCAACTGGGTATGCCTTTAATTTGTTAAAATAAAACCTAGAGCACTTGCAAACCTCCCCTTTAATCCTTTTATTTGTCATACAAAACAAAGGGAAGAGCACTTCCCTATGGGACAAAGGTAATTCTTCAAGAAAGAACAGATTGAAATGAAAAGAGGATTAATAATCGCAGCCATTGCGCTTGGAAGCTCCGTAGTTGGAGCTATTGGAGGTGCCGCTCTCTACTCTGGCACCTCAGGTTATTTTGCATCTTACCCTACCGAGCTTCAGGGCGAGGGGGCAAAGGTCATTGATTTATTCAATCAACCCCACATGACACCGACCGCTTACTCTTCGACCAGTACCCCCCAGGACTTTGTCGAGGTAGCTGAAAGAAGTATCAACGGTGTGGTAAATATTCGTAGCGAAGTCACTATTAACCAACGTCAAAGTCCTCGTTACATCGACCCCTTCGAGTTTTTCTTCGGCATCCCTGGGAATGAGGGATATCCATCTGAGCAACAGAAAATACCAACTAAGGTAGGGCTCGGATCAGGTGTGATTATCAGCACTGACGGGTATATCATTACTAATAACCATGTAGTAACGGGAGCCTCTCGACTCACAGTGAGCACCAACGACAATGAGGAATACGAAGCGATAATCGTCGGTGCCGATCCTGCTACAGACATTGCCCTTCTCAAGATCGACGCCAAAGGTCTTCAGCCAATCCCCTTTGGAGATAGTGAAAACCTTCGAGTGGGCGAATGGGTACTAGCCATTGGAAACCCCTTTAATCTACAGAGCACCGTAACAGCTGGTATCGTCAGCGCCAAAGGACGTAGCACTATGGGACAAGGGGATCTACAAGTGACCTCATTTATACAGCACGATGCAGCAGTCAACCCTGGCAATTCAGGTGGTGCCTTAGTCAACACTCGTGGAGAATTAGTAGGTATCAACACCATGATTTATTCCCAGACAGGGAGCTACGCTGGCTACTCTTTTGCAGTACCAGCAAGTATTGCTAGCAAAGTCGTTGCCGACCTCAAGCGATACGGCACCGTTCAGAGAGCAATATTGGGTATAATGGGTGGCGATATTAATAGTGAGATAAAGAAGGAGTACGACCTCAAGGTTACCGAAGGTGCTTTCATTGCTGACTTCTCCAATGGTAGCTCTGCCCGAAAGGCCGGAATCGAAGTCGGAGACGTCATTACAGCTATCAATGGCACCTCCATCCGCAATATGGCAGGTCTTCAGGAGCAGGTCAGCAAGTACAGCCCTGGTGATACGGTAGAGATTACGGTCAACCGAAAGGGTAGCACCAAGCAATACAAAGTTGTGCTAAAGAATAGCGAAGGGACTACCGAAATAGTAGAGCAGTCTAGCTTCTCATCTCTAGGTGCCACCTTCAAAGCGGTCGATAAAGAGACTGCCAACCAGCTAGGCATCCGCTATGGCGTAAAGGTTACAGGCGTAGATAACAACGGCAAAATGGCAGAGGCAGGTATTACCAAAGGCTTTGTCATCTTAGAAATCAATAATAGCCCTGTACGAAGTGAGAAAGACATCGAGAGTATCACTCAACAGATTATCGCTAAGTCTGCCGACAAAGTACTCTTCATCAAAGGCATACTCCCCAACGGACGGATAAGATACATAGCTGTAGAGCTATAAGTCAATATAATGCTTGTGATTCAATAGTTTATTGTTTTTTGTGATTCTGAAGGAAGCCTCGGCACTGTGAAGAGTGTCGGGGCTTTTTATTCAGGCAATTGTCCTATGCTTACGTTGCCACCTTTTCACGATTGAGACAACAACAGCTATCACAAGGACAATAGCAATAAGAGCAACTAAGATCGGCAAAAATAGAGCGCCAATAGATAGCCCCACCGCTCCTACATTTTCCCCAGTCGAGACTACCGAATTGCCCGTACCCGCAGTGGCTTGCGAAGAGAGCAGACGAGAGAACACACTTCCACTCTGCACCACAGCCGATACACCACCTCCCACTATGAAGCCTGTCACCCATCTGGTCAAGCTCTCATCTATAGGCAATACCGAGGTCATCAGTAATGTCCCACCAATCACGGCCATTGGCGTAGCAATAATATCCAAAGCATTATCGATAAATGGCACATAATAAGCCATAATCTCTACAACTGCCGCTACTGCAAAGGTGACCAATGCTGGCGTACTGCCCAGCCACTCAAAGCTTTCATTAAGCGGTAATACACCGAAGTAAGCAGCAACACTTGCTACCAACATCGGGACAAAGACTCTAAAACCAGTACTGGCACTCAGACCTATTCCCAGCGCAACTGCTACAATAATTCCTGCATCCATAGCTATAACTAATCATAAATTACGTTGTAAAGGTACATAAAACCCATATATGCCGAATATTTTATTAGCTTTGCTGCTATAATAGTACACGTATAAAGGTATGAAAGAGACTTTTCTTATAATTTATCTAGCAGGTGGCTGCTTTTGGGGCGTGGAGCATTACATGAAATTGCTCCCTGGAGTGGTAGAGACAGAAGTAGGTTATGCCAATAGCATCAAAGAGAATCCCTCTTATCAGGAGGTTTGCACAGGCAAGACCAATGCAGTAGAGACGGTAAAGGTAGTATACGATTCAGAAAAGACATCGCTTAGTTTCCTTCTGGATCAATATGCTTTGATTATCAACCCTACCTCAGTCAATCAGCAAGGCAATGACATCGGCACACAGTACCGTACAGGCATTTATTACACCGATCCAGCTGATCGCCCTATCGTAATGAACGCCTTGGCACGCATCCAGAGTAAATATACCAAGGTCGTAATGGTAGAAGCGAAACCGCTCAAGAACTTCTACCCTGCGGAGCAGATGCACCAAGACTATCTCGATAATACCCCTGGAGGGTATTGCCATATACCTGTCGAGATGTTTGGAATGGCAAAGAGGGCTAAGGTAGATCCTAAGAGCATCGAGTCGGATGCAAAGATAAGGGCAAGAGAGCGAGCAAAGCTATCTGACAATGCTACGAACCTCCGCAAGCGACTTACACCTATCCAGTTTCAAGTCACCCAAAACGAAGCTACTGAGCGACCTCATGCCAATGAGTACGACCAAAACTTCGAAGAGGGCATCTATGTCGATATTGTTTCTGGGGAGCCACTTTTCAGTTCACGCGATAAGTTCGATGCTGGCTGTGGATGGCCATCCTTCTCCAAGCCTATCGGCACACAGACCATTCGAGAACTCGAAGATCACAAACTAGGCTATGAACGTACCGAAGTAAGAAGCACCTCAGCCAATAGTCACCTTGGTCACGTCTTTAAGGATGGACCTAAAGAATTGGGCGGACTACGTTATTGCATCAATAGTGCCTCACTACGCTTTATTCCTCTTGGGAAGATGAAAGAAGAAGGCTACGGAGACTATCTCTATCTCTTCAAAGAAGATTAAGAAGTTTCCACCAGATATATTAAGCATAATGAGTAGTGGCTACACCAACCTCATAGGTCAGTGTAGCCACTAGTTCAATTATAGAATCGTAAGCCTTAGAAATTGTAGACGAGACCTAAATCCCATCTTAAGTCTATCACTCCATAAGTAGTCTGTGCTTTATCAGCAAGCGCAAAACCTACTGTAGGAAGCAAAGCTGCTTTAATATTTAAGCGATCGAAAATGTTGTACATATAGCCTACATTGAATATCAATAGAGCTTCATTTTCCAACTTATAAACATCTTTTGAACGGTTAAGTGCAAACTTCCACTGATGATGGTTGTACTGTGCATCTAGCCCTAGGTAAAAACCACTATTATTTGGCATTACTTTTGGGTACCATCTTGCTCCAGCGTTAATAAAGGGCATAAGACCACCATACTCGGTAACAAATGCTACTTTACGATTGCTTTGCTCATAGGGTTGCAACCGGTGATAAGCAAGAATACCAGTGCTGTAACGCATGGTAAAATGCTTACTAATTGGGTGTTCATACACAATGCCATTTCGATAACCCAACTCCACTCCCCAAGCAGGGATAATAACTTCTTGATTATCCTGTTGTGCGAAAGACATAGTAGTCCCGAACAGAAGAACAGCAACAGCAATAAATGCTCTTAAATGTAGCTTCATGTGATAAAATATCTAAAATTAAACGATTAACATGTTAGTCTGTAACCTACCCAGTTATCAAGGTAGCCACACGCATAAAAAGAACCAGAAATAAGTTTCGAATCAAGACAAGCAATATTAGGCTGCTCGTTGAAAACCCAACTCATTTGTTGTGCAAAATACTTTATTTGATGAAAAACTTAACCGGCGGCAAAGATACAAAAAAAACTAACTTAACCAAAAGTTTCTATTTATCTAAGATTCAAAAGTAGTATAGGGGTATGCATGAATGATAGTATTACTTGAAGGATTGTAGGGCAACTAATCTTGCGTACTTACCATTGAGTGCCAATAGCTCGCTATGAGTGCCCTCCTCCACAATCTCACCCTGGTCGAGCACCACGATCTTATCGGCACCCGTTATTGTGGAGAGTCGGTGGGCAATCACTATGGTCGTTCGCCCCTGCATCAGACGTTCCAAAGCCTCCTGAACCAATCGCTCCGACGCAGTATCCAGGGCCGAAGTTGCTTCATCTAGAATCAGGATCTCCGGATCCTTGAGGATAGCTCGTGCTATACTCAGTCGTTGGCGCTGTCCGCCACTCAGTTTGCCTCCACGATCA
Organism: Porphyromonas levii; assembly: GCF_018206105.1. Classification (NCBI taxonomy): domain Bacteria; kingdom Pseudomonadati; phylum Bacteroidota; class Bacteroidia; order Bacteroidales; family Porphyromonadaceae; genus Porphyromonas; species Porphyromonas levii. The sequence goes on along the minus strand of NZ_JADRGN010000004.1, from coordinate 29,481 downwards.
CCAATATTGGTATCGTATCCCTGTGACAATTCTTGAATAAATTCATCCGCATTAGCTACCTTCGCCGCTGCTACCACAGACTCTCGCGAAGCTGCAGTATTACCAAAGGCAATATTATTGTGCACTGTGTCGTTAAATAAGATAGCCTCCTGATTGACATTCCCCATCAGTCTACGCAAGTCTAGCATCCTCAGCTCCCTAATATCCACACCATCGATAGACACTGCACCTTTCTGTACATCGTGGAAACGTGGCAGGAGGTCCACCAAGGTACTTTTACCTGAACCACTAGCCCCTACTATAGCTACGGTCTGTCCTTTTTGTATCTGGAGGTTTATATCCTTCAGCACCCAGGTATCAGCATACCTAAAGGAGACCTCTTTCAGAGTGATGGCCTTATCGAAGTGTACCTCCTTGGGTGCCACAGGGTCCTTGATATTGCTCTCAGCCAAAAGAATCATATCTACGCGCTCCATACTAGCAAAACCTCTCTGTATTGCATAGCTAGCCCTAGAGAGATCTTTGGCAGGATTGATGATGCTATAAAAGATCACTAGATAGTAGATAAAGGTACTTGCCTGTAGTCCACTATCATGCCCTAAGATAAGCGTACCTCCATACCAGAGCACAATAGCTATCGTTGCTGTCCCCAGAAACTCACTCATAGGATGCGCCAACTGCTGACGGCGAGATACACGCATGGAAGTTCGCCTAAAATCTTCATTGTGCCTAGCAAAGCGCTCCCGCATCATATCCTCAGCATGAAAAGCCTTGACAATCCGAAGCCCTCCCAGTGTCTCTTCTATAATGCTAATCAGCATACCCCACTGCTCCTGTGCCAATAGCGATGATTTCTTGAGATGCTTACCCACCTGCCCCATTATATATCCGGCAATCGGTAAGAGTACGAAGACGAAAATAGTAAGCTCCGTGCTTATCACCAGCATAGCGATAAGAGAGATAATAATCATCAGAGGGTTCTTAATTATAGACTCCAGAGAGGTAATGATGGAGCTCTCTATATTATTGACATCACCAGTCACCCTCGCAATAATATCTCCCTTTCGTTCATCACTAAAAAAGGCGATCGGGAGCTCCATAATCTTATCATTGATGCTATTACGGATATCCCGTACCACTCCGGTCTGCACCGGAATCATACAGTAAAATCCCATATAAGCACTCATCACCTTAAGGAAAGTAATCACCACGAGGTACACGCCCAATACAATCAAAGCATTTGAGGCACCATACTGAGTGATAAGATAAGTAATGTAGTAAAAAAAGTTATTTTGTACCGTATCCGTTAGCCGAGACAAACCTCCACTACTCCATAGCTGAATAGAATCCCATGGAATAAAGCTATATACGGTATTATCCAGTTTGAAAAGGATATTGAGTATCGGAATAACCAGCGAAAAAGCCAATAGATTGAGTATAGGTGTGAGGGCATTAAAAAATATATTGCCCACCACATACCACTTGTATGGTGGAATAAAACGGCGAAGAGTACGAAAAAGCTCCTTCATCTAACTTATAATAATCTAATAAATACACGGCAAAGATACCAATTTTGAGGATGTTGCACGAAAGAGAACCCAAAGGCTTACCCGATAGTCGAAAGACTATTGCAATAATATAACCCTCAATTCCTATGAAATATAAGTCCACTTGTCTGTTATCGCTACAACCTTTTTCTAAGACCCTATATCAGTAAAATTTATTCCTAGAGATAAATATATTTATTTGTACAGAAAAATATTTTTATTTGTACAGAAAAATAAATTTATTCCTAGGAACAAATTTGCCCGCTCCCGCTTGTCACAACTGGCGCTCGCCTGAGCGATTACGGTTAGTGAATAGAACACCACAATCCGCTAGGGGTCGTGATCAGGCATTACGAACAATTAGAGCATACATTTGCGCAATGTTCGGAAGCCCGAATGCTAAAGGATCGCTCTTGTTTCTTTCGTGCAACTGTTTCACAAAAAGAGGATGCATTGGAACGGTAATTCCAACACATCCTCTTTTTGTGAATAATTCTATCGTTAAGTCTCTTAAAAACCAGGGTTTTGCTGAGTAGCTAAGGCTGGGGTGTTCTTGATGTCATCGAATGGAATAGGCCAGATAAACTTAGGATTATCGGCAGGTATCTTGAGTTCGAGATTATCAGGATTAAGGAACACACTTCCCATGATAGGGTCTTCCTGCGGGTCATGTCTCTGCATCCCTTCGCCCCAACGGCGGAGATCCCATAGACGGAAGCCCTCGAAGGCAAACTCTCTAGCGCGCTCCTTTTTGATCTCGGAGAATAGCTCTGCTCCCTTAAGAGCGATTGGCTGTAGTCCTCTACTCTCCTTTAGGGCATTTAGATATTTGATAGCATTGGCTTCGTCTTTCAGTAGGTAGGCAGCTTCGGAAGCGATGAGATAAAACTCCGCTATGCGGAATATCTTAGGCGCATTCAAGCCATTCGGGATGTATCCGCCCCAGTGCTTGTACTTTACTTCGTCCTTGGCATCGGAATACTCTTGGTTTCCTTTATTCTTTGCAACGACGTAGATGTCTGAAGCCGTAAAGGCGTCTAGGTAGTTGACATACTGAGGTTCAAAGTAAAGGTTCTTACGCAAGTCCTTATCGTCGTACATCTCTACCACCCATACTGAGGGGATAAAGCTAGGACTATTGGCACCTACTGTACCATCCTCGTCCTCACAAGAGAGAGAAATATCTGGACCATATAGCGATGTGCCAGGGGCTAGTTCATCGGGCCTTTGGATATTGAGCGTTAGGATTGTCTCAGCCGACTTGTCGTGCAGCCACATATCCTCAAATGCTTTTGCCTCTGGGGCATTGAGTGGATAGCGCTTGGTATCGATGAGTTTTAGGGCAGCTTCGTATGCACCCTTCATATCATTCATGTAAAACTTCACTCTAGACTCAAGCGCAGTAATAGCATCAAAATTTATTTCGGCAGCCATTGGGGCGACTACCCTCTCTGGGACGGGCTTGTGGGGTAGTATCGGTCGATAGTTTACTGGTTGCCAGATGTATATACAGCGACAGAGGGTGGCTGCCCATGTTGGGACAACCACCCTCTGTCGTTACAAATATTTTGGACGTTCCTTACTTCAGTAGCTCTTTCACGGCAGCCTCCATCTGACTGTCTTGACCATTGAGCGCTTTCTTGAAGTCGAGTCGAACCTTGACATCGGGCTCAAGCTCAAAGTTCTCTAGGTAATACCCTTCGGCAGTCTTGTAGCCCACAGCTGGGATACCGAAGTAGACAGATGGGTCTTGTAGGGTTACCCAGTTGACACTCGTCATGGTACCAGGTACTGGCATACCAACGAGCTTGCCGATACCCATGTGCTTGTAGACCCATGGTGAACCATGTGCATTTGAGTAGTCTGCCTCGCACATTACCATCACACTTGGCTTTGTCCAACGCTTAGAAGGCATATCGCAATAGTACTCGCCACGAATCTCTTGGGTGAGGTACTTAGTACCCGATAGGAATACCTCGATGTCCTCGTGCAGACGTCCACCACCATTGTAGCGAATATCTACTACCAAGCCTTCACGCTGATAGTACTTACCCATGGCATCGGCGTACATGCGGCGGAAACTAGCATCGTCCATGCTTGATATATGTACATAGCCTAGGCGGCCATTAGATAGGCGATCTACCTCTGCAGCACGCTGCTTTACCCAGCGTTCATAGAGCAAACCAGAAAGCCTACTACTGCTGATTGGCTTCACTACCTCCTCGTAGGTCTTACCAGTCTCAGGAGAGTAGAATGTGAAGAGGACGTTCTTACCTGCTTTGCCTGCAAGCAATGGGAAGAAGTCGGTATCCTTTGTAATCTCCACGCCATCTATCTTGGCAAGGAAGTCTCCTACCTTTACCTTGCTGAGATGAGTATCGAAAGGACCGCCCACTATTACCTCCTCAATCTTGAGCCCCTCATCGGTTGCCACAGAGAGATCAAAGAATAGACCGGTCTCTGCTACCTTATCTGCACGATTAGGGGCACCATAACCGCTACCAGTATGAGAGACATTCAGCTCGCCGAGAATCTCGGAGAGCATCTCTGAGAAGTCATAGTTGTTATTGATATGAGGAAGGAACTTCCGGTACTCCTTTGTCATAAACTCCCAGTCTACTCCGTGCATATCCTTCACATAGAAACGCTCCTGCTCTTCCTTCTTCATAAAGTCGAACATAAACTCGCGCTCTGCCTCAGCATTGAGATCCATCTCTGCACGCACCGATACTCTATCCATCTTCTCGCTAGAGAGGTTCATCTTCTGGATACTTCCACCACTAATGAAGAAGAGGTTGCTCTCCTTAGCATCGGGCTGGAACTGTGCATAAGAGCCATCCAGCTTCTTGAGAAGCTTATTATCGCCCTTACGAAGATCCATTACCCAAAGGTCATAACCACCCTCAAAGGCAGCCATATAATAGAGTTTCTTACCATCCTTAGTGATATAAGCGTCTCCGAGGTTGCTAGAAGCAGGGGTAAGGCGTACAATGCGGTCTTTGATATTATCGAGTTCTACAAGGATACCCTTAGCGTCGTCTTTCTTGTCGTCGCTCTTCTTATCCTTCTCTTCGCTCTTCTCAGCTTCTTTTGCCTTCTTCCCCTCCTCTGTCATAAGCTCGTACTCCTCCTCATTGAGGCGATATTTATCGTAAGCTTCACGGTTGAGGAAGACAATCATAACGTCGCTCATAGAGCCCCAGCTAGCGTGGTTGCGCATTCCATACTCCTCAGAAGCATAGATAATAGCATTGCCACCCATTACGAAACGTGGGTTAGAATTGAAGTAGCCACTCTGAGTGATATTGGTGAGCTTACCGCTCTTCGCATCCATAAGAACGATATCGGTAAATGGCTCATGGTGATTATCTACTAGCTCAAGAGCAATCCACTTGCTATCGGGTGACCAAGTGAAGTTGATGCCACCATCCTTCGAGGTGGTATGGCGTCCGTCATACACCTCTCTTACTTTGCCACTCTCTACATTGTAGATAGCAATCTTCCTGCGATCCTTAACGAATGCAATCTCCTTGCCATCGGGTGAGAACTGTGGATACATCTTCTCCGACTTATCTCCAGGGATAAGCTTTTGCTCATCGATAAGCGTAGCATTGGCAAAGTTAGGATCATTGCTCCGAGCCATCTTGGCGATATATAGGTCGCTCTGACCACCGCGCAACGACTCGTACACGATACTCCTATTGTCGCCACCAAAAGAGACACCACGCTCCATAGCTGCGGTATTGGTGATGCGCTTAGTAGTAGAGTAGTCTGTACTTGCAACAAAGACCTCACCACGAACGATGTATGCCACCATCTTGCCGTCAGGAGAAACCGATGCAGAGGTCACGCCACGGGTAAACGTTAGCTTCTTGCTCTGGCTTTCGTCCAAATCATTGAGGATAGAGATATTCACCTTTGTAGGTGCACTGCCCTCCCTCATGGTATATATTTTACCATCGTAGCCGAAGCAAAGGGTTCCGTTGTTGGCTACAGAAAGGAAGCGAACTGGATGAATGTCAAAGCTAGTAAGCTGAGTAGCGCTAGCTTCTCCTTTGCTGCTGAGTGGCTGTTTGAATACATTAAATGTACCAGCACGCTCACTAAGGAAATAGAAGTGGTTGCCATCGGGTGCGTAGACGGGATTACGATCCTCTCCCTTCCAAGACACCAGTTGTTCGTAGCTCTTGTTCTTGAAGTCGTAAAGGTAGATATCCTTAGTCACTGACGAAGTGTGGTGCTTACGCCACATATTCTCCATACCCTTGGTATCCTCATAGAGTAGGAAGCGACCATCCTTACTGATCTCGCCATCTGACACTGGCGTAGGAATCTCTAGCGTAGTACGCCCTCCCGCTACAGGCACCTTGTACACTTCGTTGAGACGACTCATAGGGAAGATGACACTAGATGCAGGATCCTGAATATGTGCCATGTAATAGATATACTTACCATCAGGTGAGAAGGCAAGTGGTGCAGTAGAGGTCGAATGTGTGGTGACCCTCTTGGCACCTCCACCATTAGCACTCATCACGTACACGTCCATGCTCCCTTGGTAGCGGTCACTCACAAAAGCAATCTGGCTACCATCAGGGCTCCATAGTGGTTGTGATTCGTACGCCTCATTGGTCGTAAGGCGTATTGCCTGACCGCCACTGGCAGATACCTTGTAGATATCTCCCTTGTAGGCAAATGCAATCTCCTGTCCGTTAGGAGAGATGGCTGGATAGCGCATCCATAAAGGTTCGTCAGCTGCATGAGCTATACCCCCAAGGCAAAGCACTCCTACAGCCGCAAGCAAACTCTTCGTAATACTCATCATGTAGGTTAAAAACTTTCTATTAATAAATACTCTCTAGGCACAAATTTAGTCATATTTAGTCATATACTTCACAGAAAGAGCTGTGCAATTGCCATATAACAACTGCACAGCTCCAAAACTACCTGATAGCCAAGGTTACTTGTACTTCACCCACTTTACCAGTTCCTTGAAACTAGGTTTCTTTCCATACATCAAAAGACCTACTCGGAATACTTTAGCTGCAGCCCATACAAAGAAAACAGTCGTAGCCACCATGACTACAGCCGATAGTACTATTTGCCATACCGGAGGGGCAAAGGGCAAGCGAACCATCATTACATTTGGTGCTACAAACGGGATAAACGAGCCCCATAGAGCAAGAGGCCCATTGGGGTTCTCTGCAGAGTAGAGCGCAGCATAAAAAGCAAACATAAAGAGGAGGGTTATAGGCAGACTCATCTGTTGGATATCCTCGTCGCTATCAAACGCTGCTCCCATAGCTGCATATATACTTGCGAAAGAAAGGTAAGCACAGATAAAAAAGAAGACAAAGGCCCATATCATACCAGCAAAGTCAAATGACGTCAGCGGCATAAGTACATCTTGGATAAACTCTGCATCAACCCCTGAGGTCATCGCATTTTGTGTGAGCTGATCCATATCTATAGTCACATTGGAGAGGAATACGGCCTGCATCACAAAGAAGCCAATAGCACCGAGGATAATCCAGATACCCAACTGGGTTAGTCCCACAAGGGCCACAGCAACCATTTTGGCAAATAGAAGGGTCGTAGGCTTGACCGAAGAAGCGATAATCTCCACAATCCTATTCTTCTTCTCCTCCTGCACACTCGTCATTACCATACTACCATAAGTGATAACGAAGAAAAAGAGCATGATATTGAATGCCTGTCCTATTATCATTGCCACAGTAGAAGATGCTGCTTGCTCCTCCCCATCCTTACTCCATTGTACTTCAGATATTGATAGATTGACCTTAGTATCATCTATAATTTGTTCAAGATTAGGGATATCGTAGGAGGCTATTTTCTCTTTCCTTAGTGCTGGTTGTAGATCGTCATTGATAGTAGTCTGGAGTGTAGGAGGAATAGTGGAATGGCTAAATATAGTAATCCCCTTAGGATTCTCTAGCAAGTCTTCGGTAATCAGTACATAAGCATAGATATCTTCCGACTTATTTTTCCGAGCTTCCGAGATCTCCATATCGCTCTTCACAAACTTGATACCCTCCTTTGGGTTGTCCTGAAGATAGCTCATGTACTTCCCCGTTTGGTCTATCACCATCACCTTCTTCTCGGATGTATCCTTGGCATTCATCCCGAGGAATAGTGGGATTGCGATAATCAGTATAAAGATTAGAGGGGTAAAGATAGTCAGAAGCACAAAAGACTTCTTCTTTACCTTTACATTGTACTCCCTCTGCATTACGATCCAAAACTTATTCATGGGCACCTCCCTTCTTGTACAATTTGCTCTCTGCTTCGCTAGTCTCATAGCCATTAACCTGGCCTGTCTTATTCACCATATCTAGGAATATCTCATGCATGTCAGGGATAATCTCCTCAAAACTAATCACACTGCCGCGGTTGTTCCACTCGGTAATGATTTCTCGTGCAGGTAGCTTATTGATATTCTCCAATATAAGCTCGGTACGACCATAGCTATCCTGTTCACATCGCTGCACATGGTACCTACTATCAATATCCTCAGGCAGCTGCAGTGGCTCCTCGAAGAGGAAACGGTAAGCATTGCCCTTGTAGCTCTGCTTCACACTATATACATCCCCCTGTAGCACTACGCGCGAACGGTTGATTAGCGAAATATTATCGCACAATTCCTCCACACTCTGCATGTTGTGGGTAGAGAAGATAATAGTATGCCCCTTAGCCTTGAGGCGGAGCATCTCATTCTTAAGAATCTCTGCATTAATGGGGTCGAATCCGCTAAAGGGTTCATCGAATATCAATAGTCTAGGCTCGTGCATCACAGTACAGATAAACTGCACCTTCTGTGCCATACCTTTCGATAGTTCCTCTACCTTCTTATTCCACCAAGGGAGGATATCAAACCGCTCAAACCACTTCATAAGGATTCTCTTGGCATCAGGCTTCGATAGTCCTTTCAGCTGAGCCAGATAAATAGCCTGATCCCCCACCTTCATCTTCTTGTATAGTCCTCGCTCCTCAGGAAGGTAGCCTATACGCTCCAAGTCTTTTGCCTCAAAGGGGTGACCATCGAAGATAATCTCACCACTATCAGGAGCCGTAATCCTATTGAGGATACGGATAAGTGTGGTCTTTCCCGCTCCATTTGGTCCCAGTAGTCCATACACCTTGCCCTCGGGGACACTCAGACTCACATGGTCGAGCGCTCGATGCTTATCGTAGTCCTTGACTACATCTTTTACTTCTACTACGTTGCTTGTCATATATGCTTAATTCAGTAACTTATTCTTTGATGATATTATACGATCCCCCAGCATCCTACTCATATTTCTCTTTAGTTCGTTGTACTCACTCAATCGCCCGAGTAATTCCTTCACCTGCTCCTTATCCGAAGGATCAACTTTAGCTATTTCACCGAGCACCGACTTCACTTGCTCCTCCACCTTGTGAAGCTTTAGGGACAATACATCCCTCATTAGGAGCTTCACCACTTCCTCCTCCTCTGCCTGTTCACTGATATACCTATCATGAATAGGGCTTAGCGACAATTTATTAGTCACGTAATCATCGGCGTACTTAAAGATGGTCTCATTCTCCATACGGGTGAGAAACTTACCCACCTCTAGCTCGGGATTCTTCTCCTGAGCCTCTATTAGCACATCCAGCATTAGTTGGAAGTTATCGCTTAGTCCTCCTACCTCCCTTATATCCATAGTAGTATCATAGACCACCTCTATACCATTCGCCCCGATCTGCCCCGATGTCATCTGGTAGTCCGAAATAAAAGTCATTCCATAGTCTATCAAGTCGTGCATTAGTGGAAGTTCGTATGGTGCAAAAGGATTCTTAATCTTTTGTTTAGGGATATTCGACGCTACCTGACCACTAGGAGCCTTAGTCGAAAGATTGGGCAACTCATGTGGTGGAACCACAGTAGGAGCCTCCACTGTCCGCTGTCTGCTCCTCAGTGCCTCTTGGTGGCGGTCGCCACGTATCTGATTCACTCTCTGGGTAAGTGCCTCATGCGTCACCTCCATTTTGGCACTCAGTTCTCCTAGATACAGCTCCCTTGTTATCTGATTATCGATAAAAGCAATAGACTGTGCTAGCTCCTCAATTACAGACGCCTTACCCTGCGGAGTCGCACCATGCTCTGCTTCCAGCATACGGCTTTTGAAGAATAGTCCATCTTCCTCGTGCTCCTTAATATACTTCTGAATATCCTCAAGGGTATGTGCCTGAGCAAATGAGTCTGGATCCTCCCCATCTGGAAGGAGCAAGACATTGACCTTCATATCCTTTTCGAGACAAACATCCAGCCCTCTCAGAGCGGCTTTGATACCAGCTCCATCGGCATCGAAGAGTAGAGTAACATTGGAGGTCAGTCGCTTGATATGCTGTACCTGTGTAGACGTAAGGGCTGTACCACTACTAGCCACCACATTCTTAATCCCCTTTTGGCTCATGGATAACACATCCATGTACCCCTCAATCACGATACACTTATCCTCTTTAGATATATGGCGCTTAGCGAAGAAAAGCCCATACAGCTCATTACTCTTATCATAAAGCTCTGAAGCAGGGCTATTGATATACTTGCCCACATGCTCCATCTTCTTGAGGATACGCCCGCCAAATCCTACCACATTACCGCTAGAACTGTGGATAGGGAATATCACGCGCTCTCGATACCTATCAATATAGTCCCCTTTTTGGGTCTTCATAATGAGCCCTAGCTCCTCTAGGACGGATAGCTCTACCCCTTTTTCCTCCGCCCGCTTGACCAAGTAGTCCCAAGTACTAGGTGAATAACCTAGCTCAAACTCCTTGATGGTCTCATCGGTAATCCCTCGCTCCCTAAAGTATGCCAAGCCAACTCGCCTGCCCTCTGCCCCTTGGTGCATAGCATTGACAAACTCATCTCGCGCAAAGGCATTGGCATTGATTAGCTTCTCCCTTTGGCTCTTGCGCTCCATCTGCTCGGGAGTCAGCTCCCGCTCCACCACCTCTATCCCATATTTCCGACCAAGATACTTGACAGCCTCAGGGAAAGAAAGGTGTTCGTGCTTCATGATAAAAGAGACAGGAGTACCCCCTTCGCCACAGGCAAAGCACTTACAGATATTCTTGGAGGTAGAGATGTGCATAGAGGGTGTCCTATCATCGTGAAAAGGGCAAAGCGCTACAAAGTCTTTGCCCTTACGATGGAGTGTTAGGAAGTCCCCTACCACATCAGCTATCTCAGCTCTATCGAGTATCTGATTTACTGTCCTTTCGTCAATCATCTTTTCGATGAAGTAAATAGATAGTAGAGACGCAACCAGTTACGTCTCTACTATACACTATATCATCATATTATATCAGCAACACCCGTGATCACCACAGCTGCAACCTCCGCTGCAGCTACCACCGCAACTACCATGCTGATGTCCGAAGTACTTATTGTACTCCTCATCGCTAGGCTCATGTACTTCTACCACCTCACCAGTGAAGTGAAGAGCCATGCCTGCAAGGTCGTGATTGAAGTCCATAGAGACGGTCTCATCGGTAATCTTAGTTACTAGACCCTCAACCACCTGACCATCGTCCGTATTCATTGGCACGCGTGCCCCCTCATATACGATCTCGCTATCAAACTCGCCATCAATCTCGAAAGCTGAGCGAGGTAGCTCTATCTGAAGGTCTGGATTGACTGTGCCATAAGCATCGTCTGGCTCTAGCACGAAGTCAAACTTATCTCCAGCCTCTTTGCCTGATAGCTCCGCTTCAAATGCTGGGAGCATCAAGCCCATTCCAAAGATAAACTCCAATGGTGCGCCACCATTGGTGGTCTCGATTAGAGCGCCCTCAGTATCCTCTAGCTTGTAGTGCGCCTGCACTAGAAGTCCTTTATTAATTCTCATGTCTGTAATCTATTTTTCCTAAATGTAAATACAATAAGTCTTACAAACTTAGGTATAAATTTCGACATAACCGACCCTAGCCCCATTTTATACGGTTTCTGTTGTATTCATTTGGTTGATAAGAAGCCTTCTCTTGCTCGTATTATCCTGAATACTAGTTTGTCTACATATTCCTTGCTTGTTGTCGCTATAGCGGTTGACCCGAATACGTAGAGGGGATGACCATCTAATATATACTAAATGAGTGAATTAATATATACTAAATTGGTGAATTAATATATACTAATTGGTCCATTTAATATATACTAAATGGTCATGTACTCTATAGAGGCGGGGAATGGCTGATAGAGAGCGGGCTCTTGGAGAAGCTTTTGAACGGTTTTGCCTGAATATATTGACCATTTTCTGTGCATTATAACTTTCTACTTGACTTTATACCAGTAGGGCAGCACTGGAGGGTTGTCTTCTGCTTACTATTTTACTTGACCATGCGCACTGAGTAGTTGACTTTTTTATGCTGTGCACCAGAATACATGTAGTCAGGAGCTTATCAAAACGACAATGCGCTAGGTATTAATACCTAATAATAGGTAAAATACGTATTTGATATATGTGCTCTCATATAATTATAGTAATTTTGCGCAATGAGATTTGGGAGCCACATATCTAAGATGTCTAAGAGGAAGCTAAGCGCTGGTTTTTTACTGGTGCTCTTCTCCTTGTATGTGGGCGCCATTGTTGCCAACTATCACGCCAATCTTGTCAATGGCATACTAGTCGCCCACTCACACGCTAAGCTCCACAACACTCATGCTTCAGACCACCATGCTCCTGCAGAATTGGTAGTACTGCACCAGTTATCCCATATCCAAATTACTGGTGAGATAGTACCCGAACTAGAGGTAGAAGCACCTAAGGAGGTCGGAACACTTCTCCTTTTTGATCTTGAGAGCGAGGAGTATTCTACCATTCGCGATACCTACTACCGCCGAGGTCCCCCTATGGCTGCATAATAGCTGGGGAGGATGGTAATTGGTATTATAAATTAGGTAGAATAAATCAATCGAAATGAATAAAATAATCTTTCGAAGCATACTTGCTGCTTCGACGGTTTGCGCTGTACTAAATAGCGCCAAGGCAGACGAGGTGACTGCAATCATCAATAATGAATCCAAATATAAAGTTGAGGGACGAGTAATAGACGCTCAGAGCAAAGAGCCTCTCCCATTTTGCACTGTAGTAGTACTAGGAACATCTCTAGGTGGAGTAACGGATGCCGATGGACACTTTACTATCGAGAATGTACCTACAAATGCGCCCAAAGTAAGGGTCAGTTTCGTAGGGTATGCCACTCAAGAGGTAGCACTATCGAAAGAGGGCGACCACGTAATAGCACTGACACCGACCTCTATCAATATGCAGGAAGTGGTGGTGAGTGCTAATAGAGCTGAGACACGTAGGAACGTAGCCCCTGTACTAGTCAACGTAACGGGACAGAAGCTCTTTAATGCCACCAATTCCGTGTCTGTAGACCAAGCATTGAAGTTCAATCCTGGTATCCGTGTGGAAGACAACTGCCAGAACTGTGGTTTTAACCAAGTCCGTATCAATGGACTAGATGGCTCCTACTCTCAGATCGTCATCAACTCAAGATCCATATTTAGTGCGCTCGCTGGGGTGTATGCTCTTGAGATGTTCCCTACCTCTATGATAGACCGTGTGGAGGTCGTACGTGGTGGAGGTTCTGCGCTATATGGTTCGTCGGCAATCGGTGGTACGGTAAATATCATCACTAAGGCGCCAACCCGCAATATGGCTGAAGCAAGCTATACTATCACTAGCATGAAGGACAATTGGGGCAAACCATCACACGACGTTGGGCTCTTTGCCTCAGTAATAGACGATAGTCAGCGTGCAGGAATCTCTATTTTCGGAAAGGTAAAGAGCCGGAAGGGAATAGACTTAGTACGCCCTGGCAGTAAACTTCCTGGGGGTAAGGACGGTTTTACAGACTTGCCACAGCTCTACTCCACAACGGTGGGGACAAGTACTTTCTATGCTGCAACACCCACTACTCGCTTGACACTCGATTACTTCTATACTCAGGAGGAGCGCAGAGGCGGTGATCGCCTAGAGCTACCTGAGCACGAAGCACAAATAGCTGAGAGCTTGCGCCACCGAATACATACAGGTATCTTGCAGATCAATCAAAACCTTTTCAATGGTGATGGACTCCTCACTGCCTTTACAGCAGGGTCTCATACCTACCGCAATAGCTACTATGGTGGTGGCGACTTGGAATTTACAAACTTCCACGACAAGACACTTAAAGATATTGAGCTGGCACTAGGAGCTTATGGAGTCACAAAGGATCTCACTATTCAAAGCGGTGTTCAGTATATACATAGGTTCAAGAAACTGCTCTTCATGCCCTCTGAACTATCTGGAGGATTCGAACATCAGTACAATAAGCTCAATGACAATAGTGGCTATCGTCCAGAGAAGATTGATCAGATAGTCAACACATCAAGTCTTTTCTTACAGAATGAGTGGCGTAATGATCGCTTCGGATTCCTCCTCGGAAGTCGATTCGACTATGTTAATCTCAATCCGGGCAAGAAAGACCTGCCTACCAAGAAGCTCCCAATCTTTACCCCTCGTATGACCGTTCGTTACAATCCTACGGATCGTCTACATATCCGAGGAACCTATGGAGAGGGCTTCAGGGCTCCGCTATTCTTCGACGAAGAGCTACACGTAGCCTTTGCAGGAGGTGAGGGCAAACCACGTGTACTTAGTCCCGACCTACGAGAGGAGAGGAGTCGTAGTGTAACCCTTTCGGCAGACTACTATTTCACAGTGAACAAGGACTACCACTTCAATATCATGGGTGAAGGCTTCTACACTCATCTGAAAGACAAGTTTAACGCAGAGGACAGAGGGAAATTGCTCGAAGTTGTAAATGCTAGTAGCGTGCGTGTGTACGGTGTCAATGTAGAGATGCGTAGCTCATACCGCAACCTACTCTCGCTCGACCTTGGGCTTACGGTACAAAGGAGCTTATTCGACAAGCCTGAAAATGTTGGTATTGACGGTATCGATAGCCGAGAGGTGATGCGTACCCCTAATACCTATGGCTACTTTGTCTTCAACTGGACACCCGACCACCACTTCTCACTCACCCTTTCGGGCGACTACACAGGCAAAATGTACGTACCACATGAGGCTGGAAAGGTAATTGGAGACTATATCACCATCCCAGAGGGAAAGCTAGAGCGCTCTAAGAGCTTCTTCACCCTAGGGACCAAGGCCAACTATGCCATCCATGTACAAAACTCTATGTTGGAGTTTAGTATAGGTGCCAACAATATCTTCAATTCTTACCAAAAAGACTTTGACGAGGGACCCAACCGTGCTTCTAGCTACATATACGGGCCTAAGCAACCTCGCTCAATCTTTGCAGGAGTGAAGCTAACACTTTAATTCAATAATACTACGTCAGTTAATAGGGAGATGAGACAGCGGTCTCGTCTCCCTATTACTTATTAAATTATTTGAGTATCTTTGGAGGGAATATAAATACTATTTAATCAAGACAATAGAAATGAAACGAACTCCAATGCTACTCTCAGCACTATTGCTTTGGCTATGTTTACCCTCACAAAGTACGGCGCAGCAACTACATAGACTAGCTGGCTTTGAATATGGAACAGTAGCTGCTCCAGATGGTTCCGAGTGGGAATCCCCTACCCATCTGAGCCTAAACAAAGAGCAACCTAGTGCCTTCTTCTACAGCTTCAAGAGCCACAAAGCAGCTCGTGCATACCTTCCTTCAGAGGAGAGCGCATACTATCAGAGCCTAGATGGGACGTGGAAATTCAACTGGGTAGGTAACCCTAGCGACCGTCCTGTAGATTTTTACACAATGGACTATGATGTGCAAGGTTGGGATGATATACCAGTGCCTAGTAATTGGAATATAGTGGGAATACAGAAAGATGGTTCGCTCAAGTATGGTGTGCCTATCTACGCTAATCAACCCTACATCTTTCACCACGAGGTAAAGGTGGGGGATTGGAAAGGTGGTGTGATGCGCCAACCCGAACCATCGTGGTCTACCTACTCCAATCGCAATGAGGTAGGCTCGTATGTACGCACCTTCACTGTGCCTGAGGACTGGAGTGGTGAAAGGGTATACGTCAATTTCGATGGTGTCAATAGCTTCTTTTACCTTTGGGTCAATGGTGCCTACATCGGCTTTAGCAAGAACTCACGTAACACAGCTACCTTCGACATTACCCCTCACCTACGAAAGGGTGATAATAAAATAGCGGTGGAGGTGTATAGGAGTAGTGACGGCTCGTTTCTCGAAGCCCAAGACATGTTCCGCCTACCAGGCATCTTTAGGTCGGTATACCTAACTGCCAAACCCCAGTCTCATATCCGAGATCTCGTGGTGATCCCTTCGTTGGATAAAGAGTACACCAATGGGACGCTCCATATCACGGCTGAGCTGCGGCACCAAGGCAAAGGGAGAGTAAAGGGTTACAAGCTCCGCTATTCTCTGTATCAGAATAAACTCTATGAGCAAGACAATACGCCTGTAGCAGGAGCCGAAGTGGTGACCGAAGTCCCAATTATAAAACAGGGGAATTATGCTCAGGTAAAGACGGAGCTTCCGGTAAGCAACCCTGACAAATGGAGCGCCGAGGCGCCACATCTCTACACCCTTGTGGTGGAGTTACTCGATAATAGAGGGAAGGTCGTTCAGACCTCAGCCATCGTTACAGGCTTCCGCCAAGTAGAGATTAAGGAGACCCCTGCAGAGCAAGACGAGTTCGGCTTAGCAGGTCGCTATTACTTTATTAATGGTATGCCGGTGAAGCTAAAGGGGGTAAATAGGCATGAGATGGATCCTATCCATGGTAATGTGATGACTCGAGAGGGTATCATGAAGGAGATAGCGCTAATGAAGCGTGCGAATATCAACCATGTAAGGTTATCGCACTACCCTAATGTCCCTATCTTCTACTACCTTGCAGATAGGTATGGTCTATACCTTGAGGATGAAGCCAACCTTGAGAGCCATGGCTATTACTATGGCAAAGCATCGCTATCCCACGTACCAGAGTTTAGAGACGCTCACGTAGCACGTGTAATGGAGATGGCAGCAGAGGTAGTCAACTCCCCTTCTATCGTTATCTGGTCACTCGGCAATGAAGCAGGACCTGGGGATAATTTCAAAGATGCTTATGCAGCGCTCCATAACTTCGACCCTAGCCGACCAGTACAGTATGAGCGCAATAATAACATTGTAGACATGGGCTCCAACCAGTACCCTTCTATCGCTTGGATGAGAGAGGCAGTAAAGGGCACCTACGATATTAAGTATCCATTCCACGTAAGTGAGTATGCACACAATATGGGTAATGCTGGGGGTAACCTAGAGGATTATTGGACAGCAATTGAGAGCACCAACTTCTTTATGGGTGGAGCTATCTGGGACTGGCGTGATCAGGCTATTTATACCTACGATAAAGAGAGTGGTGCGCGTTACCTAGCCTATGGTGGTGACTTTGGAGATAAGCCCAATAGCGGTATGTTTTGTATGAATGGGGTGATGCTCCCTGACCTATCGCCTAAGCCCTCCTACTATGAGGTGAAGAAAGTGTACCAAAATGTAGGAATCGAGGAGGAAAACCTCAATGAAGGCTTGATTAAGATCTTCAATAAGCGCTACTTCACTACCCTTGACGATATGGAGCTTGTAGTGCAATTACAACGTATGGGAGAGGTGATAGAGGAAAAGGTCGTGGAGATGCCCTCCATCCAGCCTCGCTCTACAGCAAGTATCCAAATCCCATTTTCTCGAGCTCAAGTTATGGAGCGACCCGAGGAGTACTATGTGATGATACAGCTCAGACTGAAGAAAGATCAGCCTTGGGCCAAAGCTGGGTACGTACAGATGGAAGAGCAACTACTCCTCAAGGAACCGCACGATTACCTACAGCTTGCTGAACTCTCGCAGCGCTTCGGCTCGCTAAAAAGCCAAGGCAACAGAGTAAGTGGGGATACCTTCACTATCCTCTTCGATGAAGCTACGGGTACTATCAAAGAGTATACCCATAAAGGCAAGCAACTGATAGGCAGCGGACATGGTCCTCGTATCGATGCATTCCGCGCACCTGTAGATAATGACAACTGGGCGATGAATGCTTGGGTAGCTAATGGTTTGCATAACCTTCAGCACAAGGTCGTGAGCCATAGCACTCACAAGAATAACGATGGCTCTATCTCTTATCTCTTTGTAGTGGAAAGCCAAGCGCCTACTGCGTATGAACTGGGAGGGGGAGTAACTGGGCGCTATGAACTTAAGCCACTTGAGCGTCCTTCGGACTTCAAGTTTGTCACCACTCAGGTATGGACAGTGTATCCCGATGGGTCTATTGCCCTCACCGCTAATGGTACAGCCAACAAATCGGGTATAGCTCTTCCACGCTTGGGCTATGTGCTAGAGATGGCGCCCGAATACAATCAGTACACCTACTATGGTCGTGGACCTTGGAATAATTATAATGACCGCATGTCGGGTGCTTATATGGGTCAGTACAAGGGTACTGTGGCTGACCAGTTTGTACCTTTCCCCAAGCCTCAAAGCATGGGCAATAGAGAAGGAGTACGCTGGGCACAGGTGACTGATAATGAGGGTGATGGTTTACTCTTTATCGCAGAGGAACAGATGAGCACCAGCGTACTTCCATGGTCGGCAGTAGAGCTTATGCTTGCACCTCATCCTTACCAGCTTCCCGAAAGTACAGGCACCCACATCCATCTTGATCTCGGCACCACTGGACTAGGCGGTAACTCCTGCGGTCAGGGTGCTCCACTTACCGAGGATAGGATCATCTCTGGCAACTTTACCTATTCGCTATTGATTCGCCCTGCAGGGACAGAGAAGCGTGTAGCTATCCCCGCAATCCATCCCGTGGGTATTACACGTGATGCAGCGGGACTTGTTACTATCTCCGGGGCAGACCAAATAGAGTATCAAGTAGCAAACGAACGAAAGAGTGAACTGTATAGCGCACCAATTATCATGCGTAATGATGGCACCATCACTGCCTATCCCAAGGGTCAGCGTTGGCTAGCGACCACCATGCACTTTGATAAAATTGAGTCTATCCCAGTGAAAATACATCAAGTCTCTAGCGAAGAGACCTACGATGGAGACGCAGCTCACCTAGTAGATGGCAACCCTACAACAATCTGGCACAGCATGTACTCCGTTACAGTAGCGAGCTACCCACACTGGGTAGTACTAGATGCTGGCGAAGACAAACTGATTAAGGGCTTTGAGTATATGCCACGCCAAGATGCTTCGGATAATGGGAAAGTCAAGGCTTACTCTATACAACTCTCTTCAGATGGTCTGACATGGGACAAACCTATTGTCTCTGGGGAGTTTGATAGATCCAACGATACGAAGCGAGTCATGTTTGACAAACCTGCCAAGGCTCGATACATCCGCTTCAATGCCCTATCAAGCCAAAATGGAGCCGACTACGCCAGTGCAGCTGAGGTGGCTATCATCGCTGACTAAAACACAGATAAAGCGCGGCACAAGTGCTTACTTATTGAGTATTTAAGGAATAATTGGTACCTTTGTGGCGCTTTTTCGGAAAGCCTGTCCGTGTGATGGGAAATTAGTGAAGAGGCTAATTTTGAGTAACACATTTATCAAAGACAAGAAATGAAGACATTTCAGCTAAGTGCCGAGGTTCGTGAGGACAAGGGCAAGAAGCTTGCTAAGCAGCTTCGCAAGCAGGGTCTGGTACCTGCAGTTATTTATGGTGATGGCAAGGAGGCTACTATGCTGACTGTGAAGACCAAGGAGCTTCGCGACCTTATCTACACTCCAGACATCCACATCGTGGAGCTAACTGTGAGTGGTTCACTAAAGCGCTGTATCGTTCAGGACATCCAGTTCCACCCTGTTACCGACAACGTAATCCACATCGACTTCCTAGAGGTTCGTGAGGATAAGCCAATCGTTATTGACGTTCCTGTCAAGCTCGATGGTCACGCTGCTGGTGTACGTGCTGGTGGTAGCCTTCAGCTCGATATCCGCAAGCTCCGTGTTAGGGCTCTGTATGAGTTTGTACCAGATCGTCTACACATCGATGTTACCAAGCTAAAGCTCGGTAAGACCATCAAGGTAGGTGAGCTCTCATTTGAGAACCTCGAGCTACTCAACGCTAAGAATGCTGTAGTTTGCGCAGTACGTGCTACTCGTGCTTCTCGTTCGGCTGCATCTGCTGCAACTGAAGATGAGGAAGAGGAGGATACTGAGGAGTCTGCTGAGTAATCGACGCATCACGAAGCAATTTAGACAACTAACAAAGGAGGTTGATGCGGGCAATATGGCTTGCATCGCCTCCTTTCCTTATCTAAAGAAATGATTGTAGTTGATGATGTATTGGTCAGTTCGGATGTGCTAGAAACTTACTTCGTATGCGACCTACAAGCATGCAAAGGAGCTTGTTGTATCGAGGGAGAATCAGGTGCTCCACTGATTGACCAAGAGCTAGAACCGCTATGCAAGACTGTCCCTATAATCTTGGAATACTTACCCCAGAGCAATCAAGAGTACATGGAAGAGCATGGTCTGATGTACGAAGACTCTGATGGAGATATGGTGACTCAGATTATGGATGGAGAACGATGCGTATTCACCTGCTTTGAAAAGGATGGCTCAGCACGCTGCGCTTTTGAAAAGGCCTATAGTGAGAATAAGAACGACGTCTTTTACAAGCCTATTTCGTGCCATCTGTTTCCAATCCGAGTGAGTGTGCTAAGCGATGGGAGACATGCCCTGAACTATTCTAGATGGTATCCTATATGTGAACCTGCGAGAGCCCTTGGCAAGAAAGAAGGAGTGCGGGTCTATCAATTTTTGAAAGAACCTCTAATCAGAGCCTATGGAGAAGAGTGGTATGACAAATTGGTGGAGCAAGCTGAGCTCTATCTGGAGAAGAAAGAAAATAAGTGAGATGAACCCGAACAAGTTTCTAATAGTCGGGCTCGGCAATATCGGTACCGAGTATGAGGGGACAAGGCACAATGCTGGCTTCATGGTAGTAGACGCGCTAGTGGGCGATACAGCAACATTCGAACCCAAACGCTACGGCGCCGTAGCGAGAATCAAGGTTAAGAACAAGGAACTTGTGGTGGTTAAACCCTCTACATTCATGAACCTCAGCGGCAATGCTGTACGCTATTGGATGAAAGAGGAGGAGATACCTCTGGAGCGCCTACTGGTAGTTGTAGATGAGCTTGCTATCCCTTTTGGGGAACTTCGACTCAGGGGTAAAGGTAGTGCTGGAGGACACAATGGACTGAAACATATTGAAGCCACCCTAGGGACTTCAGGGTATGCCCGACTAAGAGTAGGCATTGGGAATGACTTCCCTAAAGGTGGTCAAATAGACTTTGTGCTCAGTAAGTTTGAGGGAGAAGAAGCCAAAGAGCTACCCCAGGTATGCCAAGATGGGGCTGAGATTGTCAAGGGCTTTTGCCTCTCTGGACTCGAACGAGCCATGAACCAATTCAATACGAAGAAGAAAAAAGATGGCGGAGCAGCAGAGAATAGATAAGTGGCTCTGGGCTACTAGAGTATTCAAGACCCGTTCCATTGCCGCAGATGCTTGCAAGAAAGGGCGCATAACCCTCAACGGACGCACGCTGAAGCCAGCCTCTATGATTAGCGTTGGAGATGTACTGAAGGTAAGGAAACCACCTATCACTTTTTCTTTGGAAGTACTGGGTCTAATCAGTAATCGAGTGGGACCAAAACTTGTGGGAAACTACCTACGCAACGTTACACCAAAGAGTGAATACGAGGTATTGGAGCTCCAAAAGATAGCAGGTAACGTAGGTAGACAAAAGGGAACTGGACGACCGACTAAGAAGGAGCGCCGTGACCTCGACCAATTCATCCACGACGAAAGCGCACCCGATTGGTTCCTTGATGATTGGGATGACGAGGACGAAGATAAAGATGGACTGTGGGAAGACGAAGACTGGGATACCCTTTGGCAATAATCGGCTGCCCACTCAAAAGAATCAAAGCCATATTGATTCATAATTCTAGACGCTTAGACTACCCGGTCTATCGTGCAACACAATAGGCAAAATACATTATTTATTGGTACTGCGGAATATCTTACCATTTATCCCTATTTTTAGTAACTTTGCGGTCTATAGGTGGTTTAGATATAGAGATGGAAAGTTGTATGTCAGAAAGGAAGCTAAAGAGAGCATTGATATCAGTGTTCTATAAGGATGGGTTAGAGCCAATTGTAAAGCATTTATCGAAACTAGGTGTAGAGATAATCTCTACTGGCGGCACGCAAGACTTCATCCAGAAGCTGGGTATAGAGTGTACTGGAGTAGAGGAATTGACCTCCTGCCCCTCGATACTAGGCGGAAGGGTTAAAACACTACACCCAACTATATTTGGGGGTATCTTGGCTCGCAGAGATAATCCTGAAGATGCTAAACAATGTGAGATGTACGATATCCCAGATATAGACCTTGTTATCGTAGATCTCTATCCGTTCGACGAAACAGTTGCCAATGGTGGAAGCCATGACGAAATCATAGAGAAGATAGATATAGGCGGAGTAAGTCTCATTCGGGCGGCAGCGAAAAACTATAAGGACGTACTTATTGTAGCCTCTCGAGAACTATATGGTCAGCTTCTACAGCTCTTGGAAGAAGGAGGTGGAGTGACGACCGAGAAGCAGCGCAAAGTATTTGCGAAGGCTGCCTTTGGCTATACTTCTGAATATGATACCCATATCCACAATTACTTCCATGGCGCTCGCTTTGCTGATAATCTCCCTGAAGAGGGTATCGACTTCTCAATTGCCACGTCTTACGAGCTTCGTTATGGAGAGAATCCACACCAAGAGGCTAAGTTTTATGGGAGTGCGCTCACTGAGCGATTCGAAATTCTACATGGCAAGCAACTAGGTTACAATAATATCCTTGACCTGGATGCCGCATGCAACTTGATTGAAGACTTCGATGAACCAACAGCTGCCATAATCAAGCACAATACGCCTTGTGGTGTTGCTAGTGCGGATACCATTCTAGAAGCTTACACAAAGGCGCTTGCTTCAGACCCAGTCTCTGCATTCGGAGGTATTGTAGTGGTCAATAGAGCTGTGGATAAAGCGCTCGCTGAGGCAATGAATACGCTCTTTATTGAGGTGTTGATTTCCTCCGACTACTCTGAAGAAGCTCTGGAGATACTGATGAGCAAGAAGAATCGTCGCCTGCTCAAAGATAAGATAGGTTTTGACTCTTGCAAATACACTTTCCGCAGTGCCGTAGGTGGCCTATTGGCTCAGGAAAAGGATAGCAAGGTAGAAGAGGCTAGCGAACTACAAGCGACTAGTGACCACAGGGCTACCGATGAGCAGATTGCAGACTTACTATTTGCGATGAAGATAGTCAAGCACTGCAAGAGCAATGCTATTGTACTTGTAAAGGACAAACAATTGGTCGGAGCTGGATACGGACAGACCTCTCGTGTCGATGCTTTACGACAAGCCATCGAGAAAGCCCGTGCTATGGGCTTTGATACCGAGGGAGTAGTACTAAGTAGCGATGCTTTCTTCCCCTTCTCCGATTGTGTTGAGATTGCAAATAAGGCTGGTATCAGTGCAATCATACAGCCTGGAGGTTCCGTTAGAGACGAGGAGAGTATCGACTTTGCTCGTGAACACGGCATACCAATGTACATGACTGGTATCCGTCATTTTAAGCACTAAGTATATAGATAGAAAGAAATAGAATTAATATGGGATTATTCTCTTTTACACAGAAAATGGCAATCGACCTAGGGACTGCCAATACTGTGATCATCAAAGATGGAAAGATTGTAATAGACCAACCCAGTTACATCACTATCAATCGGAAGACTGAGAAGATTGAATGGGTAGGTAGCGAGGCATATCGCCGCGTAGGGAAGGAGAATAACAACCTCCAGACCGTTCGACCTCTAAGGGATGGTGTAGTGGCTGACCTAGGTGCTACGGAGCATATGATTAGGGGATTTATCCAGTTGGCGAAGACCAAGCGATCCATTTTCCCTTCTGCGCTAAAGGTCGTTGTCAGTGTTCCATCAGGTAGTACAGACGTAGAGATACGTGCGGTACGTGATGCTGCAGAGAAGGCAGGCGCCAGCGAAGTGTACCTCATCATGGAACCTATGGCTGCTGCAATAGGTATCGGGCTTGATGTACTCGAACCGAAAGGCAATATGATTGTGGACATCGGTGGTGGTACTACAGAGATTGCGGTGATTACCTTGGGAGGTATCACAACTAATAAGTCCATCAAGGTCGCAGGTGATGAGTTTACCAGCGATATCGTGGACTACATGAAGTCTAAGCACCAGATCCGTATTGGCGAACCTACAGCTGAGGAGATTAAGAAGAACGTAGGCTCTGCTCTACCAGACCTTGAGAATGCTCCTGAGGACTTCTCTGTGATAGGGCAAGACCTAGCGAGCGTGCTTCCTCGCACAGTAAGCGTCAACTACAAGGAGATAGCTGGCTGCCTCGAGAAGTCTATCCAAAAGATTGAGACAGCAATCTCTAATGCCCTAGATTCTACTGCCCCAGAGTTGTATGCCGACATCTATAAAGATGGTGTATTCCTTACTGGTGGTGGTGCGTACCTCAAGGGGCTAGATAAGAGGCTTCACGATAAGTTCCAGATCCCATTCCATGTAGCAGAGGATCCGCTCTATGCCGTGGCAAAAGGGACACATATCGTATTGGAAAATAGCAACCGTTACAGTCAGCTATTTACCTAATAGTCAAGAGTAAGGAGTAATAGATAAAAGGTAACTGTACAAGCTACTTTTTATTTATTGCTCCTTTTCTTTTTACCTCCAGTATGAACCGATTGCTCGAATTCTTACGCTCAAATATCCACCTCATCATATTTGTCCTTCTAGAGGTGGGTGCCTTTGTGTGGCTATTTAGAGGAAGCACCTATCACGAGAGTGTATTCCTAAGTAGCGCCAATAGAGCTACTGGCGCCGTTATAGAGTATGCCAATAAGAGCAATGAATATATAGGGCTTAGGGACGCCAATATTGCCTTGATGGAGCGAGCAGCTCAGCTGGAGATGGAGAATCAGCAATTGAAGTACCAGCTAAAGCGTCTCGAAGTAGACTCTCTCGCATGGCAAAGGCTCTCCACAGATAGTATCATACGCCCTTTTCCATACCACTACGAAGTAGCGCAAGTAGTTGGCACAACCCTCTTCGGTGGTGACAACTATCTGACTATTGATATTGGATCAAAGGATGGGGTATACAACGACATGGGTGTACTCTCCAATCTAGGTGTGGTAGGTGTAGTCAAAACTACAGGGCAAAAGTACGCCAAGGTTATCCCTTTAGTAAATAGGAACTTCAACCTCAATTGCAAACCCTCACCTCAGAGTCAGTTCGTTGGCACCTTGGCTTGGGATGGCAAAGACCTTGAGCACTCACTACTCACCAACCTTCCCAAGCATGCCCCTTATAACAAAGGCGATAGTGTAGTGACCAGTGGTTACTCTTCAATATTTCCAGAAGGCTTGTTCGTAGGTACGGTTGAGGGTGAAGGGGACTCCCCCAACGACAACTTTAGAGCGCTTAGAATAAAGCTAGGAGCTCCATTCGCGACATTGAAGTATATCTATGTGGTACAAAACTTTGAGCGAGAAGAGCGCGAAGAGATAGAGCGCACGGAGAATGAATAAGTTTTACTTTCGGTTTATAGGACAGAGCGCTCTGCTACTATTCCTCCAGCTTGTAGTGATGAATAACATCCGCCTCTTTGGTCTATTCATCCCTATCATCTACTTGTACCCCCTGCTCTTCCTTCCTTATCAAACACCTCGATGGCTCTGTACAGTATTCGCTGCTATAGCTGGGCTACTCATGGATATGATGATGAATACCACTGGCATCAATATGGCGGCTGCCACACTAGTGGGGTTTATCAGGCAACCTCTCCTCTTCTCCCTCACTGAAGAGCAAGAGTTGGATGACCTCACAGCACCCCTTCGTCCATCCATTTACACCCTTAAGCTAGGCAAGTATGTCCTTTATATGCTTCTATTGGCTTTTATCCATGTCGCTAGCACCATGTTACTCGAAGCCTTTTCCGCCAAGCTTTTCCTCAGGATGCTCCCTCATATCCTCGGGTCTACCCTTATCACCTTAATTATATACGCCACCTTCGAGGCGCTTTCTAAGCGAAACCACTCAGCATGAACGGGCTTCAGAAAAATAAGTTCGCTCATCGTCAGTACGCCTTTGCCTTCGTCGTGGTACTGATAGTGGTAATCTATGCCATCCGTCTATTCAATGTACAGGTTCTTTCTCCCGAGTATCGAATAGCCGCAGAGGATATTGCTTTCTACCAAAAGACACTATATCCATCGCGCGGTATGATCTATGACCATGAGGGACAGCTCGTAGTATTCAATAACTCTACTGCAGATGTTCACATCATCTCCCGAGAGGTAAACCCCTTCGATACCCTAGAGTTTTGTAAGATACTTCATATCGCTCCCCAAGAATTAGCCAATCATTTTGATCAAGTACGCGACCGCAAAATCAACCGTGGCTATTCTCCCTACACTCCACAGTTACTCATCTCTCAAATTAGCGAAGAAGAGGCGGGGCTACTAGAGGAAAAGCTCTACAAGTTCCCAGGCTTTTATGTTGTGCACCGTACCATCCGAGACTATAACTATCCCTCCGCTGGTCTAGTCCTAGGTTATATGGGAGAAGTTAGTCCACGGGATATTGAGCGAGACCCCTATTACATCCCAGGAGAACAGATTGGCAAGAGCGGCTTGGAATATAGCTATGAGCGCTTTCTCCGAGGGGAGAAGGGTAAGGAAATCTACATCCGCGATGCCCATGGTAGGGTAAAAGGTCGACGAGACAATAGCGACCTGGAAGAGGAGCTCACATCAGGGCACGACCTCAAGCTAGCGATAGATATTGAGCTACAAATGTATGGGGAGCGACTCATGGCGGGTAAAAGAGGAGCGATCGTAATGATTGAACCTAAGTCAGGAGAGATACGTGCGCTCGTTTCTTCCCCCTACTACGACCCCAAGCTCCTTGTCGGACGTGACAGAGGAAAAAACTTCAAAGCGCTCGAGAGCAACCCCCAGATACCTCTATTCAATAGAGCTATCATGGGCACCTATCCCCCTGGTTCCACCTTTAAGCTAGCTCAAGCAGCGGCTTTTATGCAAGAGGGTGCAGTGACTATCAATGATGCCTACCCCTGCCATCATGGTTATCCAGTGCTACGGAATAGACCTGCTTGCCACAGCCATCCAAGCCCGATATCTCTAATCCCCGCCATCGCAACGTCGTGCAACTCCTACTTCTGCTATGGACTACGTAACTTCTTGGACGATCGTAGTCGATATACCACCACAACACAAGCATTCGAAGCGTGGAAAGGCTATATGGTCAAGATGGGATTTGGCTACACCTTAGGGCTAGACCTTCCAGGAGAGAAACGAGGATTCATCCCCAATGCTGAACTGTATAATAAGATATACGGAGAAGGGAGGTGGGGCTCCTCCACTGTGATATCTATCTCTATCGGTCAAGGAGAAATCCTTGCCACCCCGCTCCAGATCGCTAATCTCGGTGCGCTTATTGCCAATAAAGGGTACTACTACACCCCGCACCTCGTGAGCGAAATTGTAGGTTTACCCTCAGACAGTCTCTATGTAGAGCGCCACGAAACTGGCATAGACCCCAACTACTTCAACTACATTGCCCAAGGGATGCGTGGAGCTGTCACTGGCGGAACATGCCGCAATGCCAACCTCCCCGACTTTGCCGTGTGTGGCAAGACAGGTACAGCCGAAAACGTACATGGCAAAGACCACTCTCTCTTCCTCGGATTTGCCCCACAGGAGGCACCTGAGATAGTCGTGTCGGTGATAGTAGAAAACGGCGGATTCGGTGCCACCTACGCCGTTCCTATTGGACGACTCATGATCGACTACTATCTCCACCACCATGAGATCAGTCCAAGCTCTAAAGTGTTCGAAACCTCCATGCTTAATAGTGTCATATACTGATGCCAAAGTATCAAGAACATA
This sequence comes from Porphyromonas levii, assembly GCF_018206105.1. Taxonomy (NCBI): domain Bacteria; kingdom Pseudomonadati; phylum Bacteroidota; class Bacteroidia; order Bacteroidales; family Porphyromonadaceae; genus Porphyromonas; species Porphyromonas levii. The sequence continues at coordinate 1,838 of NZ_JADRGN010000004.1, read as the reverse complement.
CCAATAGCCCCAAGCTATTTCAAAGCATAGACTTCCCCATCCTCCTTCTCTACTTAGTGATGGTTGGAGCAGGATGGATTACTATCTATGCTGCAGGCTATGATCCCGACCTACTAGGTGAGTCACTTGTCATAGATGGACGCCCCAAGTCTCAGCTCCTGTGGATGGGCATTAGTTTTGTTGCGGCTCTCATGATACTCTTGGTGGAGCCACGGTTTATCCGCAATGCTTCAGCCCCTCTCTATGCTTTCACCATATTACTACTCATCGCTACCATATTCTTAGCGCCCAATATCAAAGGCTCCCACTCATGGCTTGTGATTACAGAAACCGTCCGCATACAGCCAGCAGAGTTTACCAAGGTAACAACTGCTATGATGCTTGCGCTGTGGTGTTCACGCTATGAGTATGACATTAAGAAGCCTCAAGAATTAATTGTCTCTCTCTCAATCTTCCTCCTCCCCATACTTATCATTATCCTTCAGAGCGAGACCGGTTCGGCTCTTGTCTTCATGGCATTCGTTTTGGTGCTCTATCGTGAAGGACTCACGAGTGCTGTACCTTTCTTTGGCATACTGCTGGTTACCCTATTTGTCGTTACCCTTCGATTCGAGTCAGTCCTATGGGGTATTACACCCGCAGGTCGCCTGCTCACCTACCTGATTATCTATATCGCCACAGTACTATCCATCAAGGGGTATAGCCAGTCTCATACTCGGCACCTGCTGCCTACACTAGCCATACTTCCTGGAGTTATGCTTATCGCAGCACTCATCAATATTTTCACGCCAGTCAATTATGCTTACCCAGCGCTCATTTCTCTTATAGCACTACTCACACTAACAGTAGTACAAGGCATCCAACGCAAAGGCAAATACCTCATACCTATTGCAATAGGTGCCATAATGAGCTTATCTCTTACCGCCGGTGTCGAATACTTCTTTGATGAAGTACTACAGCCTCACCAACAAACACGTATCCTCGTATCGCTAGGACTAAAAGACGACCCCTCAGGTGCAGGCTACAATGTTCGCCAGAGCTTAATAGCCATAGGCTCAGGTGGAACTACGGGCAAAGGATTTCTCCAAGGAACACAGACCAAGCTCTCCTTCGTCCCAGAGCAGGATACCGACTTTATCTTCTGTACCATAGGCGAGGAACAAGGCTTTATCGGAAGCATCGTATTATTGTCTCTTTTTTTGGTACTCATCCTAAGGATTATCTATATCTCAGAACGACAAGTATACACTTACGTTCGGATTTACGGCTACAGTGTTGCGAGCATTCTCCTTTTTCACCTTATCATCAATATCGGCATGGTTATCGGATTGGTACCAGTAATTGGTATCCCTCTTCCATTCTTTAGCTACGGAGGCTCCTCTCTCCTGAGCTTTACCATCCTTCTTTTCATACTTCTTCGTTTAGATAGTCGGAAAAACGACTAATGACACACATTAGTTAGCTAAGGTAATCAGATACCTGTAACCAATCAGTCAATTATAGGGAAAAGTTGGCTACAAAAGAAAAATATTTTTGCTTGTATATATTACTGATATATAGACCTATAAGGCAATACCTGATAATAATACCACAATACCGAGTAAAAATAGGGCGCTAAAAAATTTGGTAATTAAAAATATTGTGGTACCTTTGCGGAGCAAAACTGAAACAAGTAAGTGATGCAAACAAGAAAGTTGGTGCCATAGCTCAGTTGGTAGAGCAAAGGACTGAAAATCCTTGTGTCCCCGGTTCGATTCCTGGTGGCACCACTCCCTCCCCCCGAAGGCTCGTTGATCTTCAATACTTGAAGACACGAGCCTTCATTTTATCTAATCCTA